>NZ_JAUBPO010000020.1:0-54602 GCF_036700785.1 Microcoleus sp. S28C3
GAAGAAGTTTTATCCCTCTGTGGTTGGGACTATATCCTTGAAGCTATATTAAGTGCAACTTCATAGTAAATTGGTATAATGCTTTGTACATTATCATTGCGGGTCAGGCTAAGGTCACAGTCACGAACAAGTTGGGCATGGAGTTGGAGGTAATGAATATTTTGCGCGGTGAGTTTTTTGGCGAGATGGCACTGTTTAGTGGGGAACCGAGTCCGGTATCAATCGTCGCCGTTGACGATTTGCAAGTTATTGTCATCTACTCAGATGCTGTAAATACGATGATTGAACGTCAACCCAGCTTAGGGCGCGAGATAGGTCAAATTATCGAAGCGCGGAGCAAAGCGGTAAGTATGGCCGTGCAGGCAGATGTTTCTTCCCATGCTGAAGTTGATTCCCTATGAGAATTTTGAACTAAATTGATATCGAGCAACCAATTATTGGTCAATGCAAGTTAAAGGCCCAATAAATTACATTCAAAACTCAAAACCATCGATCGCCAAATGCCAGTTTTTCTGATGGAGCCGATCGCAAATTTGCACTTTTTCAACCGCTAAATATTGCTGGAATTCTGGTTTCTCTATGTTGTTGCGCCACATTACCAGAGCATCTTCTCCGGTGTCTTCGTAGTATCGTTTCCGCCGTCCAGCCTCTTTAAAACCAAATTTTTGGTAAAGAGACACTGCGGCTAAATTAGATTCACGCACTTCTAAGGTTGCCCGTTCTAATTGTCTGTAGTGAGCCTTTTTTAGTAAATCCCAAAGCAGAGCTTGTCCTAAACCCTGACCTTGAAAGCGAGGATGAATTGCCAAAATTGTAATGTGAGCTTCTTCTAAAATTGCCCACAGGCAACCCAAACCGATGAGAGTTGGGGTAAGTTTTGAGTTGGGAGGTACTGGCGAGGAACTCTCAACACTGAGCGGTTTTGAGTTGAGAATGCTGTTGGGTTCGATCGACTCGAATTCGCTGTCGAATCTTTCTGATTTGCCGACCTCGGTTTCCGATGCCCACAAACCCAGTAAATCACTGTTAGGACTGTCTAACTCGCGTCTGTAGCCTTCGATCGTCCAAAGTCCGCCAAAACAGAGCCGATCGAGTTCTACTGCACTGTTGAGCTGTTCGGCGGCGAGATGTTTAATTTGTAGAAAACGCACGGCTGTAAATTGTACACTGGAAAACACGGTAGCGATTAGCTGTTTGTTGCTAGTTGTGAGTCATGACTCACAAGTCTCCAGACATTAGTCTACTGCCAACGACTGCTGATTAATGACTGCCGACTGCTGACTGCTGATTAATGACTGCTGACTAATAACCTAGGATAGTTATTGCGCGATGGTATCAACTCAATCTTTCGGGGTGGAATCGGGACTTAAGTATCTGTCTGAGTCTCAACAAGCCCTGCAACATCGATCGCCAAATCAAGAACTGTTACCGCTGACAGCCAGCGTTAACAGCAGCGATCGGTTGGAAATCGGAGGCTGCGAGGTGACAGCCTTGGTGGAGCAATTTGGCTCGCCGTTGTACATTTTAGACGAAGAAACGCTGCGGGCGGCTTGCACCCAGTACCGGGACGCTTTCGGGCGTTACTATCCGGGCGCATCTCAAGTGATCTATGCTTCTAAAGCTTGGAGTTGTTTGGCAGTTTGCGCGATCGCAGCTTCGGAAGGTTTAGGCATAGATGTCGTATCCGCCGGAGAAATCCACACAGCACTGCAAGCCGGTGTCAGTCCCGACAAAATCTACTTCCACGGTAACAACAAGTCCCGCGAGGAACTCCAGCTAGCTGTCGAAAACGGCTGCATTACCGTAGCCGACAATTGGCGGGATTTAGAGACTCTAGCAGAGTTGGGACAATTGGGTGTCAGCAGCCTCACAGGTGGGCCGACACGAATTATGGTGCGGTTTACTCCTGGAATTGAGTGTCACACCCACGAGTACATTCAGACGGGTCAAATCGATAGTAAATTTGGCTTCGATCCCAACTCGCTCGATCGAGTATTTACTTTCATCAGCCAACAGCCGTCATTATTTTGCGTGGGGGTGCACGCTCACATCGGCTCTCAGATTTTTGAACTGCAACCCCATGACGATTTAGCCGAAGTCATTGTTCAGGCCTTGACTAAAGCACAGAGCTATGGTCTGCCAGCAACAGAAATTAATATTGGCGGCGGGTTGGGCATTCGCTATACTGAAGCGGACGATCCTCCCAGCATTGAAGATTGGGCTCGTACAATTTGCTCCGCAGTGGTAGCAGCTTGCGAGCGGCAGCAATTGCCATTACCAAAATTGCTTTGCGAACCGGGTCGATCGCTCGTCGGTACAGCCTGCGTCACTGCTTATACCGTTGGCTCTCAAAAAGTCATTCCGGGAATGCGGACGTATTTAGCTGTAGATGGAGGGATGTCGGACAATCCGCGTCCTATTACCTATCAATCAGTTTATCGAGTCCTCGCAGCCGGTAAAATGTCTGCTCCCTTAACGGAAACAGTGACAATTGCTGGGAAACACTGCGAATCAGGCGATGTTCTGATTAAAGATGCCAAATTGCCAGAGTGTCGGGCCGGAGATGTCCTCGCGGTTACGGCTACAGGGGCATACAATTACAGCATGGCTTCTAACTACAACCGAGTACCCCGACCGGCAGCAGTTTTAGTGAGAAATGGGGAAGTTAACACGATTATACAGCGGGAAACTTACCAGGATTTGCTAAGGCTTGACCGCCTTCCTGAACGACTCGGAGCTCAAAAGTTAAAAGTTAAAAGTTAAAAGTTAAAAGAAAGACAATCCATCTTTACTTAATGATGATTGCTTTTTCACTTTTAAATTTTGCCTTGTTCAGTCACGCGATTGGATTGACACTCCCCGGTCTAAAAACACGGGGATTTTCAGCATATTCCTTATAACAACTGTTCATGGTTCACGGGTTCGAGTGCATCACGGTTCGCGGTTCACAGGCGGTAGCGTTCGATGAACCATGAACAATCAACAATCTGGCTTTGACTTTGCCCTGGTTCAGTCCTTATTGATTCAAGGGATCGATATTGGACTGGTTTTTGCCCTTGCGTATTTGGTGCTCGTCATTGTGGGCGAGCGCAGAACGCTGTGGATGGTACGGGGATTTATCATTTTGATGCTGGCGGCGGCGGTGAGCAACTGGGCTGGATTGAGGCTGTTGCACGTTGCCCTCAACAGCTTGGTGACTGGTTCGGCTGTGGCAATGGCGGTAATATTGCAGTCGGAGTTTCGCCGATTTCTAGAACAATTGGGTCGGGGGGAATTTCGGCAATTGTTTGGACGCGATCGCCGACCAAATCCCGAACCGGACAGCGTAATAGATGAAATTGTGGACGCTGTAAAAGAACTTTCGCAAAACCGCACGGGCGCTTTACTAATTATAGAAACAGATTCTCCGATCGACGATCGAGATTTTTCGGTGCCGGGATTAAAGCTAAATGCAGAAGTTTCTAAAGAATTGTTGCAGACAATCTTTCAGCCGCAAACTTTGCTGCATGACGGAGCTGTTTTGATTCGAGGTTCGCGGATCGTGTCGGCGGGGGTAATTTTGCCTTTGTCCGATCGCAGCGCGTCGCGGCAGTTGGGAACCCGCCACCGGGCGGCGATGGGGATTACGGAACGGGTGCAAGCTTGCGTGTGCGTGGTGGTGTCCGAAGAAACGGGTTCTATTTCTTTAGCCCAGATGGGAATGTTAAATCGACCTTTGACTAGCAGCAAACTTAAGGAATTGCTGGAAGCAAAGCTGTTTCCGTCGGAGGGAGAAAGAGCTGTGGCTCCAATTCCGATCGGCAATCTCGGACGCCAGATAGGATTGAAGGGAGTGACGCTATTAAAACGGATACTGCGCCGTTAGTCGGGTAATCGGGAGAAACCATGAGTCAAGGAATTTGCTTGGAAAAGTTGCCGGAGGATCTGCAACAAGAACTACTGCCTAAGCACATAGCAGTGATTATGGACGGGAACGGGCGCTGGGCTAAGAATAAGGGGTTGCCGCGGATTGCGGGACACCGCCGAGGAGCTAGCACTCTGAAGGAACTGCTGCGGTGCTGCAAAGATTGGGGGATTCCTGCTTTAACGGCCTATGCTTTTTCGACGGAGAATTGGGGGCGGCCGGCTGGGGAGGTGGATTTTTTAATGAGTTTGTTTGAGGGTAAGCTGCGCCAAGAATTGCGGGAGATGGTGGACGAGGACGTGCAAATTCAATTTATGGGGAATTTGCAGGCTTTGCCGAAGTCTTTGCAGGCGGAAATCGAGCGTTCTGTGACGGCAACTCAGCACAATCAGGGAATTCTATTCACTGTGGCGACGAATTACGGGGGGCGTCAGGAGATTGTACAAGCTTGTCGGGCGATCGCCACTCAGGTGAAAGAGGGGAAGCTGCAGCCGGAGGAGATTGATGAGGTTTTATTTAAACGCTATTTGTATACTGCTGATGTTTGTGACCCGGATTTGCTGATCCGGACGAGCGGGGAAATGCGGTTGAGCAATTTTCTGCTATGGCAAATGGCTTATTCGGAAATTTACATTACTGAGACGCTGTGGCCGGATTTTGATCGATCGGAGTTTCACCGCGCTTTGTCTGATTATCAGCAGCGCAGCCGCCGATTTGGCAAAGTGTAACGATTTGGGATTTGGGATTTTAGATTTTTTGGTTGATTTTTCAGTTTTCAAGTAGGTGTGGATTCTGAGGGAGCATCTCCATGAAAGTAAAAAACGTTTTTACGACCGGCGAGCGTCCCGCACAGCAAAATACAGCAAGCGTCCCACTCGCAATCCCATGTAAATGCTTGCACGGTTGATGCTTCTTACCTGGATTCCCTATCTAAAATCTAATACCAATTCCACTCATCTCCCGCTCAACATAACGATTTTAGATTTGAGATTGGAGGACAAATCTAAAATCTAAAATCTAAAATCTAAAATCTAAAATCTAATTACGGGCCGGAGAAAACGGCAGATTCAATGTCCTGACGCGAGAGGGAGTATTTGAAGGCTCGCTGAATATCTTGGCCGTCTGCTCCAGCATTGATATAACGGATGGTGAGTTGGTCGATATCGAGGGAGAGTTCTGCTTTCCAGGTAGGTCGATCGATCTGCCAGGAGTGGAGTTCTTGCCGGTCTTGCTGGCAGCCGCGGCTGATGAGCCACTGCTCGATTTCCGGTAGCGGATGGTTGTACAAAGGAGTGTCAGCGGAAGGAAGAGTCATGGGATTTTAGATTTTAGATTTTAGATTGAGGATTGAGGATTGAGGATTTTAGGCTTGGGATTGGGGATTTGGGATTTTAGATTTTAGATTTTAGATTTTAGATTGAGGATTGGGGATGGGGATTTTAGGCTTGGGATTGGGGATTGAGGATTGGGGATTTGGGATTTGAGGCTTTAATTGCCGCGAATTAAGCCGATCGCGATCGCCAGTACCAAACATCCGATTAAGCTAGCTCCCATGATAAACAGAGCGAACATTTCTCCGGGGGAAAGAGGTCGATCCGTGGGATCTAGGTAAGCGGAGTTGTAAGTTTTTTTGCCCGAGCCCGAAACCGGAGTATTGAAGCCTGGGGGCGGCGCAATCACGTTCAGGCGAGAATAGCCTATTTTGAGGTCGTAGGCGAGGCGACGTTCTGGGTTGCTGAGGGTGGCGTAGGCGTTGTTGAGCTGCTGAAATTTGGCGGTGGCGACTGCGGGCGACAGGTCGGTGGTATCGGGATGGTAGAGTTTGCTCAGTTCCCGGTACGATCGCCGAATTTCGATCGCAGAGGCTGAAGGATGCAGCCCTAACAAGCTGTAATGAGTGGAACCCAAGGGGGTTTTTTCGGGTATTTTTTGACTTTTGTTTTTTGCAGTTGCCTCGTTTCCTGCCACCGAAGCCCCTCTCTGCCTATTGTTTATAATTTTCTATCTATTTTAGCCCAGAGTTGAGGGTAGCGCCACTGTCTGCGATGTCGAGGGGTTGAGGGCGGGCGAGATCGGCGACGGCAAGTAACATCAAACTCAGCACCAAGATATTCATGCCGTCCGCTTCATCGATTTGTTATGCGACTTGACGAAGTGTTTGAGATATCTGACTCACCGATCGATTGGGTAAGCCGATTTCGCCAGAACCTTTTCTCGACACTGCGGATATTTTCTTCATATCTGAGTTGATCCAAGTAAAGCAGCAAATACTTCAATTCATTATCCGTCTCATCCCCCTCAAAGGGATTTACTCGCACCAGATTGCCATAGCTGCGCTCCCACTTTTGAGGCGTATCATCTACTGCAATGATTGATTCTAGACGATACCCTTTGCGCTTGACCTTTTTTAGATTTTTGCGATTGTAATATTCAAACCATTCAATATCGTAAGCAACTGTGCAGCGATCGCTTGCCCACACAAACGATAAAGTTTTAGGATTTTTAAAGATGGCTGACACAATTGCGATCGCATAAGACGGCGTAGAAGATGTCCAAACTGCCACCTCAAACCAGTCTAAGCAATTTTTCAAAAAGACATCAAGAAACGGTCGTTTGTAAATGTGATAGGGCTCTACTAAAAAGTCAGCTTGCCGATGGAGAGATGCTTCGGTAGCATAAATTAAAGTTTCATCAAGATCGAGGATCAATAGTTTTTTGGGAGCATCCATAATCAAAAATTGTTCATCACTATGTCTGACGCCAATCCTGTACCCAATTACTTTAAGCTATGAATCGCCCGAGCGCAAATTTTGCACATCCTCAACGCTAAGCCCGGTAACTTTGCCGATCGTGGCATTATCTAGCTGTGAAATTAATTGTCTGGCGATCGCGATCGCCTTTTCTCGCATTCCTTCTTCTCGTCCTTGTTCTATGCCTTGTTCTATGCCGTCCTGAACAGCTTTAATAATTGCTCCCTGTTGGTCATAAATAAACTGTTCTCTTCTGTCCAAATCTTCCACTTCCTCTCTGCTCAAACTGGCTTGATTCGCAATATTAAAAGCTTCATGTATTTCTGGTATGCTATCCATTGTTTCTGGAACCGATGTCAGACTTCTCGCATTTTTCATAAAATAAATCCATTTGTCTGCTAAAGTTTCAAGTTCCTCCTGTCCTTTGGTAAACTTTGGCAACTCTACAAACACTAAATCCAGCTCGTTTTCGGGATAAGTCAAATTTGTATTGACTTCTTTGAACACAAACCTGGAAATAAATTCTGGGCTGTTAGGAAACATTTCAAAATCAGTAATTGTCAGAGCAATTACTGGCTTCAGCATTCGATATCCTTGGGCTGCTTCCAATTGAAAAGCGTAAGTCTTCGCTGCATTGTACAAAACTCGTTTCCCAAAAGACTGGACGTTGAGCACTTGCATTTCAATAATTACTAAAGTGCCATCGTTGAGTTTTGCTTTCACATCCAGATAAGTATCTTTCAAACCTTCAAGTTTTGGAGGAAGATTCGGGTTGATAATTTCTAAGTCTTCAATGGTGGGATTGCCTTCATAAATTAGAGCGTTGAGAAAGCTAATTAGAATGTCTTTGCTTTCTGAGGAACCGAATATTTTTTTGAATGCGTAATCGGTTTTAGGGTTGATAAATATCATAGTTGTCAGATTTAGCTTTGAGGTTATTGGTTTTGTGACGAACCAACGGGATTGGATCAGGGTCAAACTGCTGATTTTGTTTCAGGTAATGGTTTGACATTTTCCGCCAAATGTGCATTGGCGATCGCCAGCACAGGCTCATCGTCCCTGTGTTCGTCATCAATGGGAATTTGGCAAGAAATCAGTTCTGTGACGATGCGATCGCCCAGAACATCTTCCCAATCCTGCAACTGTTCTCTGGCTTTGATCGGTGTATTGATAGCCACGTCTACGCCCATTTGCTGAAGGTTGAGGCTGTGGGCTGTCGATCGGCGGTTGACACACTCCACCAGCCAAACGCTCAATCCGACTGCTGCCATCAAAGGCAAGACAATTCGATAATCGCGGGTTAATTCAAACATCAATAGGATGGCTGTCAGCGGTGCTCTGGCACTGCCGGCGAGCACGGCGGCCATTCCCACCATTGCGTAGGCGGGAGGGCCGGCGACTCGATCGCTCATTGCCGGCAGCATTTCCAAAAAGAGGCCGTAAGCCGAACCCAGGGAAGCTCCCAAAAACATCGCCGGAGCGAAGATACCGCCCACTAAACCACTGCCGAGGCTGATTGCTGTCATCGCCAGTTTGACAAACAGCAGCAGCAGCAGCAAAGGCAAGGAAAATTTAACATCTTGGAGCATTGCTTGGACTGTTTCGTAGCCGACACCCAAAATTTGAGGAAATTGCAGGGCGACTAAGCCGACGCAGGCCCCGCCGATGATGGGCTGAAGCGGCCGGGGCAGTCGTCCGAGCCAAGCAAATCCTCGGATTTTGCCTTGAAAACAGCGATCGGCTAATTGAATTGCTTCTGTGTAGGCTAGAGACACTCCGCTCGCCAAAAGTCCCAATCCCATGTACAGAGGCAGTTCTAGGGGGCTGCGGACATCGTATATCGGCAAAGAAAAAGCAGGCTGAGCTCCCAAGCAGATTTGAGCGATGAGCGCCGAAACTACGGCGGAGAGCAAAACAACGCTGACTGACGAAGTGGCAAAGGTGCTGCCGAGCACGACTTCTAAGGCAAAGAATACTCCGGCGATGGGAGAGTTAAACCCGGCGGATAAACCTGCTGCTGCTCCGGCACCGAGGAGCAAGCGCTGCCGTTCTGGGGAGAGCTGCAAAACTTGAGCCAGCAGCATTCCGAAGTTGGCGCCGATTTCGACGCTGGGGGCTTCCGGGCCGAGGGAGGCGCCGGTGCCGAGAGAAACTGAGGCTGCCACCATTTTGGTGATGGGTTTGAGGGGGGAGAGTTCTTGCAGGCCGCGGGTGGCTGCAATTAAGGAAGACATATTCGGGCCAAAGTCCCGAAACCGCCACCGCATCAGCCCGATCATGACTCCGCCGAGGGTGGGAATGCAGGCTAGCGTCCAAGAGCCTTTCGAGGCGATCGCCCCCATGAAGTCTTCCAGCATCAGGCTGTGGATGAAGTGGATGAGATAGTGAAAGGTGACGACGCCTGCGCCCGTAACTCCCCCTATGACTAGGGAGAGGATGAGCAGGAGGGTTTCTGGGCTGGGGTGCAGGCGGTTGAATAGCGGGCTTAGGCGGGAGGTTTGGGGAGTTGCTGCGGTTGGCCCGGGTGGCGGCAGATCCACAGGAGGGGTGACTCTCATTTAGCGGTTAATTCTTCTGTGAGAAGTTAGATAAATATTACATTTTATTTCTTTTTTTAATTTTGAGTGATTTTACGGGAATTGACAAGTTAATTAAGGCGTATTTTAGGGGGGGAATTTTTGGGGCTGGCGGCTGGGGTGGAATGACCGATTAAGAGAGTCAGCACATTTGGCGCGATTGTATTCTGAGTTACATTCAAACTTAGATAGACTCTCGCGATCGTGCTAATTAAGTATATTTACAGTGTTGGCGCTTAGGGCGATCGCATCAGTGAACTTGTAATATCGTATAACTCAGTGAAACACAACATTCCGATTAAAGAATTGGTGATTTGAGATTTTACCTTAAAACCACAAATCTCAAATTTCAAATCCCTCGCGCATAATATTCAGATCGGTTGTTGAGTGGGCGGAATTCTTGGTCTGGATTTGGCGATCGACATTAGCGGATCGCCGATGGTGGTGACTTTCCAGGGAGGGGATTCTAGCTGGCGTGCTGCGATTAAAAAGGGTGCCCCTCGCTTCAGGCGATCGACCATTAATTTAGGTGGAATAAATGCAGATAAAAGAGGTTCGTTGACGCTGCCAATATATGCGTAAGCACCATTTTGTAGCCACCTTGCGGCAACGGTGTTTGTGTCATCTGGGGCTGCTGCTGACCAACTGTGGATCATGTGGATTGCTGCGGGAAATTGGAGTTTTGGTATGTCCTCGACAGAAGCGTCGCCGTTGCCGACTTGAAATGATTTTGGATAGCCTTTGGAATTCATTAATATTAAGTCAAATGTCCACGGTTTTGAGGCTAAACTCCGCCACTTTTCCAAGCTAGATTCTGGTTTCTGCACTATTTCGACATTCAAACCTATGGTATTTAGTCCGCTAGCTGCTTCCTCCATTTCATATTTTCCCCAATTTCCTTCCTTGGGGTAACTGTCATAAAGCATGGCGGTTTCGGTATCGAGAAATAACGCGCACATGGCTTGATAGATCGATCGTACTTCCGAGCCGTAAATCCAGCCGACAGCCGCCCAGCGTTCGCCGTTCGGGTGCCGTCCCAAACCGTCGGTAACGGCTAGTTGTTCGTCTGGTTTTTCAGGGGATTGATATTTTACGGCTAGTTGGCGTACAATGGTTATTGTGTCGATCGGATCTGCGAGTTGAGAGTAAAAATATCCGGTTGATTCGACAGCTTTTGTAACTGCTGTTTGCAGAGTTTTCCACTGTGTGTTATTGAGGGTATCGTTGGGTTTTCCGAAGTTGCCTTCTAGAAATACTAAAGGTTGACCGTGAGCGGCTGCTAAGGCAACTGCTGCTGAGCGTGCGGGGTCGTTTTCTGATGTGATTACTACTCCTGGGGGTTCCCAGCCGAGTTGCGTCCATTTTGCTTTTAAGGTTTGAGTATCGGTGGCATTCCAGGCTGCTGCTGCGGCGTTCCGCATTAATTGTTGGAGTTTTTGACCTTTTGGCAGTTGCTGTTTGATGCTTGGCAAACGCACTATTTCTTCGGGTTGAAAGCGCTGCAAAAACATGGGCGCATATTTTTTGTCTTCGATGAGAATAGGCCAGTTTCCTTTGAGATTCCATTTTTGGATGGCTGCTAAGAATGTGGCTTCGTCGGGTACTAAAACTATGCGGTTGACTGTTGGTATGTTGTCGCGGAGGATGGCTGCTCGGAGGCCTGTTTGAATTGGCCAGGGTTCTTGTTTGGCTGAGGCGGGAAGTTGAAAGGGTTTTGTGAAAATGCGATCGCACCCGATACCGATTCTTGCTAAGATGGAGATCAGGGCGATCGCGAGTAATTTAAATTTTAACTGTTTTTTCATAGGGGCAGGGGGAGGAATGAACTAGGTTATAAATACGAACAATTATCGAAATATTTTTAGGGGCTGCAAGCGGATGTTTCGAGGCGCGGGACAAAATAAGATTGTAAGTGCGATCGGGGTGGCAACTTTTAGTATTATTGCCTTAGCAACTACAGGTTTAATAATTGTCGCAGCGAACCGTTCCTCAGTCAAGCATCAAGTCCGGCAATTGCTGACAGCTAGGGAATGTCAAGGTTGCAATCTTTCCGGGGCGAATTTGAGCGAAGTTTTTCTGGAAGGCGTCAATTTAGAAAAAGCCAACCTGAAAGATGCCAATTTGTGGAGCGCGCATTTGGTAAATGCTAACTTAAAACAGGCAAATTTGGCCGGGGTTTACCTGATCAGCAGCAATTTGGCTGGGGCAAATTTGGAGGGAAGCAATCTAGAAAATGCGTTTTTAGAGGATGCTTATTTGGGAGGGAGTAATTTGAGAACTGCTAACTTAAGAGGTGCTTTTATGAAAGGTATTTTTCTCGCTAACGCTGATTTGGAAGGGGCGAATTTGGATGGTGCTAATCTGTGGATGGCTAATCTGGAAAGTGCTAATTTGAAGGGTGCTAATCTGAGAAATGCTTTGCTGTTGGATACTAATTTGGCAGGGGCGAATTTAAAGGGTGCGGTGATGCCTGATGGTACGCCACACGAATGAAAGTCAGTTGACCGTTGACAAGAAAGCTGTCAATCGATTTTAGATTTTAGATTTTAGATTGAAGGATTGAAGGATTGACCCCACCGATAAATTCGGGGGGCAAGTTTCATCGGATACAGGTTTTTTATTTCTGGACGGATGAATCCGGGGGCTTGTATCCTGGATGCTTTCGGTCATGAGTCATCAGTCAGGGGAAAGAGCGATTCCCTACCCTTCGGGAACCCCTACGGGAAGATAGCTTCGCACGCGCGGACTCTTCACCTTTATTTCCGTTATTTGGTGAGGAGATGAAGGAGTGACGAGGTGCGATCGGCATCCTAAAAGATATTACAATTTTACTGCCCGCGTCCTGGTTTGCAATCTACGAAACCTAATGCCTCTGTGTCGAGAAAACTGGCGTTCGCCATCTCAATAACTGCTGCGATCGGGTATTCAATTTCAGCACCACGAGCAATTAGAGTGGCTTGAATTAGAAGGGCGATTCCCTACCCTTCACCGAAAGCACGCGCGTTCGGGATAGCTTCGCTTCACGTACTTGCAACCTTCTTAATTCAAAGAATCAACCAACTCGATCGCCCTGTCGGTGAGAAAAGCCGCTGCGATACTCAAATGCTGAGTTTCACTTGTAAGTATCATTTTTGTTCCGCGTCGGATGTAGATGGCATTTTAATTACTAAATCTCCTATCATCAGTTCTGCTTCTATAAAAGCTTGGGCTAAATCTTTAACAGAACTTTCACCTTCACGAAATCTAATGGTTTCGGCTTTTAAGTGTCTTTGGGCTTGACGAAATCCATTACCTTTTGGTCCAACACCTGTCGTCTCAAGGATAGCCACTGAAGCTGCGCTTAGTCCAGCAAAAATTTTTGTCCTGAAACTTCCTAGTTCGTCGATAAAGGTAGCGACAATTATTGATGAGAGTACCGAAGTTACTCCTAAAATTACAGAAATAGAGTGCAATATTACGGCAGAGCGATGCCATCTAGTGGTTTGACTCTCCATTTTTTCAAGCATTTCTTGTGTCATACATTTAACTATTTATTCACTTGTTGTCGATCTAGAGGAAAGAGCGATCGCACCTGCATCCTTCCTCTCGCGTTATGTGGTGATTAAAGTTAGGATAGATGAAACTCTACCCTAACCAACAATATCTACAGTCCCCAGTCCACAACTAACAGGCGCGGATCGTACTTGCGGAGCAATTCCACAAGTTTTTTCAAATCATCAATTGTAGTAGCACACACGCAGCCTTCACTACCCGGACTTATACCACTTTGAATCCAGTTCCAATCTGCATGAAAGCCGAAGGCATCTCGACAACCAATCTCATTTAGCCGACAACTTTCATAACGCTCTTTCGATTTAACAAGAGGTACCCATACAGGTCCGAGTCCATTTCCATTTATCGGGTGTGCAGCGTGGTAATTGTCTTTGCCACCTGCCCAATCGATATCCGAAATATAGTAATTGTCTTGTGGAATAGGTGCCAGATTGCCCGGTTGACTTTCCGGATCGTCCCACATTAAAAAGTTCTGAGCCCTCGCTAAACCAGAAATAACTTTTAATGAATCAACAACTACATTCCCTTGAGGATTTACGAAGTCGAGTTTGCACAATTTAAGTCCTTCGTAGGCTTCTCCTCGCGTGCGTGTGAGACGGCAGTATACACCCCCATCTATTCCAGATGAATTGACAGATATCTCTTTGCGCGCGCGCTTGAGAGCATTCTCTATAGCCCTCCTCGTTTCTGGACCTACCTTTCCATCAACTCGGCTGAGAACTTCGCGGGTTTGAAAAAGCTTGACTGCACTATCAGTAATGTCAGTAAATTCGTTAGGTTGAGAACCCAAACGCAGAAATTTGAGTCCCGCTAAAGCGCAGTTGAGAATGTAACAATCTTCTCCAACAAGTCCTTTTTCTAGGGTACGATCGAACAGTAACGGTACGGGAGCAGGTTTATAAGGCAATATTCGCTTCGGCGGTTGAGCCAAATCTGCTGGCTTTATCACAAAGCCTATTGCTAGATCTAAACCTAAAAAACCATCGCGCCGAAATAAAGTTTCTTCGTCGTTTCGACGATTGACCAATCCCTGCAGAGGTCTTTTTGTGCCATTATCTTCACCATGTACCCAACGATCGAACTCCTTGGCTGCTCCTTCATAATTGCCTTTGTTGAGCTCTCGCAATAGAGTTGACTCGCTGAATGCGCCTATGCCGATGTTGTAAGTGAAGGAAACCAAGGCATCAAACATACACTGTTTGAGTTTAAATTTGCACAATCGATCGACATCTTCTGCTTTTTCAGCAATCTCAATTTGCAACCATCGCTCTGCTTTTTCTCGTGTGATAATATCACCCTCTAAAATCGGTCTGTTGAGGTCCAAATGTTCGATCGAGCCATAACCAATTGTCCAAATACCAACAGGGTCTAGGTATGCTTGAATCCGTCCGTCAGGAAGCTCTTTATGGAGTCCTTCCCACTTTTCAATAAGTGCAAAGCATTCGTTAGAAGGTTTCATGTTTTTACTTTAGTTTCACAATTTTGAATTAGGTTTAACTTTGAAGTGAATTTATGGTAACTATCTCCAAAGTTGAGGGAATTAAACAAACACAATTTCAGGAATTTGCATCAATGTGTTTTCACCCCGTATGAGTTCTAGGGCTATCAGTCGGATAAGGGCGTGGTGTATGGTCGCGTATGCGATAAGCCAATGCCTTTTGACTGTTGATTACGATCGATCCTGCTATAAGCGTGGTAGAAGTACCCAAAACGAGAGCTGCAAACATGAGCGCAAGAAACCGTTTCATAAAATTTGTTCTCCTGGATGGGAAGTTTTTGAAGCTTTACAGGGAGTTAGAAATCTATTTTCAACCCCTTGTAATTCGCCTAGGTGATTGGTATCAGTGGCGATAATCTAATGAAACAGGAGTGCTGACT
Organism: Microcoleus sp. S28C3; assembly: GCF_036700785.1. Lineage (NCBI taxonomy): Bacteria > Bacillati > Cyanobacteriota > Cyanophyceae > Oscillatoriales > Microcoleaceae > Microcoleus > Microcoleus sp. S28C3. Next base: position 14,661 of record NZ_JAUBPO010000020.1, read on the forward strand.
GAGTTCAAGACTGAGAATGACTGAGTTAGGCTGACTTTTGAGCAATTTCATCTAAAATGTGACTAGATTAAAAATTTGATATGCCACGATCGCTCAAAGTTCGCCCGGATTGCATAGGATTGGTCAAGTCATCGGTTAGGCGCAACGGCTTTCTCAGCCAGCAAGCGCTAGCCGAGGAGCTTGGTTTAGCTCGTTCTACCGTTGTCAATTTTTTGACGGGAAAACCAGTCGATCGCGCAGTTTTTGAAGAAATCTGTCTGAGGCTATCCGTAGACAGTCAAGCGATCGCCGAGATGGATTTTGATGCTTCAGCAACCGTTAGCCCGCAGCCAAGTAGAGATGCTGTTAAAAGATCTAGAGACTTAAGAGGTGCGCCCGATATCTCCGTTTTCTTCGGCAGAGAACGGGAGTTAGAAACGCTAACACAGTGGGTACTTCAGGAAGAGTGCAAGCTAGTTGCGGTGTTTGGGGTGGGAGGAATTGGCAAGACAACTTTGTCCGTCAAATTAACCAGCCAGATCGAAGAAAGCTTCGATCGCGTAATCTGGCGATCGCTGCGAAATGCCCCGCCCTTAGACTATCTCCTGGTCGATTTGATTCAGTTTCTCAGTCCCACCCCTATTGCTAAATTACCTGAAACATTGGACGGGCAAATTTTAAACCTACTGGACTGCTTGCAGCAGCGGTGTTTATTAGTTCTAGACAACTGCGAGACAATCCTTCTTGAAGGAACTCAAGCAGGAGAGTATAGAAGTGGGTATGAAAGCTACGGATCGCTACTGAAATGTATTGGAGAAACACAGCATCAAAGTTGTGCGATCCTGACTAGCCGAGAAAAGCCTGCTGAGTTAGTTCAGCTAGAAGGACCCAAATCTCCCGTGCGATCGCTGCGGCTTAACGGTTTAAGTCAAGTAGAAGGATATAGAGTTTTTGAAGTCAAAGGCTACTCTGGTTCAGCAGCCGAATTAAGTCCCCTGATTGGACGGTACGGAGGCAATCCATTGGCACTGAACGTTATTGCCACAACCCTTCAGGAATTTTTTGATGGCAATGTTGCTGAATTACTCAGACAAGAAATCCTTCTCTTTGGAGATATCGGGAAACTGTTGAGCGAGCAGTTCGATCGCTTGACCGATTTAGAAAAACAGATCGTGTATTGGTTGGCGGTTGAACGCGATTGGACACCGCTAGGCGATCTGCGCGAAAACCTTTTCCCGACAGCGATCGCCCGAGAGCTACTGGAAGCACTAGATTCACTGCAACGTCGTTCTCTAATTGAAAAACGATCGGGCTATTTCACCCTGCAACCCGTAGTGATGGAATATGTCACGAATCAACTGCTAGAACGAGTTTTTCAAGAAATTAAAACAGGTCGGTTATCTCTGCTTAATACAGTTGCTTTAATCAAAGCTCAGGCGAAGGATTTTATCAGAGAATCGCAAACACGATTGATTCTTGACCCCCTCATTAAAGAACTACAAAAATATTTCAGAACCGAAGCATCTCTGCGCCAGCGATTGGATACTTTGTTACAAGTGGTACGGCGCGAAGACGAACTGAAACTCGGCTACGCAGCAGGAAACTTGCTCAATCTCTATCGTTCTCTCAACTTGAACCTTTCGGGATATGACTTTTCTAACTTAGTGATTCGCCAAGCTTTTTTGCAAGAAATTGAGTTGCACGATGTCAACTTTTCGCACTCTGAGTTCATCGATTCGCCATTTAATCAAACCTTCGGTGGCATCCTTTCCATCCAGTTCAGCCCTGACGGGCAAACATTAGCTACAAGCAGCACGAATTGCGAAATTCAAATATGGCAAGTCACAGATAGGCAGCATCTTCTGACATTGCAAGGTCACACAAACTGGGTGCGAAATATTGCGTTCGATCGAACAGGTGAACTACTCGCTAGCGCCAGCGATGATGGCACAGTGAAAATTTGGGATTTACAAAAAGGAATCTGTCAGCGTACTCTTCGCGGACATGGCGATGGCGCCTACGGCGTTACGTTTAGTGCTGACGGACAAGTTATTGCTAGCAGCAGCGCAGATTGCTCCATTCGATTGTGGAATGTTACTGATGGAACCTATCTGGGCATTTTGGAAGGACATGGCGCCCCTGTCATCGCTGCTAATTTCAGTCCCTGCGGCAGTCTTCTCGCGAGTGGAAGTTTTGACAAAACGATTCGCATTTGGGATTTTAAAACAGGGCAACGTTTGCATATTCTAACCGAACATACCAACTGCGTAACGGGCTTAAACTTTAGCCCTGACGGACAGTGGTTAGCCAGCCCGAGTTTCGATCGCACCATCCGGATCTGGCGCGTTTCCGATTGGCAATGCGTCAGAGTTCTAGAGGGGCATACGAATTGGGTTTGGGGGATAAATTGGAGTCCTGACGGACAATTACTTGTAAGCTTTAGTGCAGACTGTACTGCAAAAATTTGGGATGTTACTGCAGGTGAGTGCTTGCGTTCTTTAGGCGGGCATCAGATCCAGGTGTGGAGGGCGGTATTTAGTCCCGATGGAGAAACCATAGCTACGGGCAGCGAGGATCAGACGATCGCATTTTGGGAGATTAAAACTGGGCATCGATTAACAACAATAACAGGATACTCCAATTGGGTACGACCTTTGTCCCTCAGTGCAGACGGTCAGTTTTTTGCTACTGGACACAAGGACAAAACATTGCGGATTTGGAATTGTGTCGATCGCCAATGCTTGCAGGAATTGAAAGCCCATGCAACCGGCATTGCATCGCTAGCTTTTCATGCCAATAACGAGTTACTCGCCAGTGGCGGACAGGATGCGATTGTTAAAGTTTGGAACTGGCGGCAGCAGAAATGTGTAGCTGTCTTGAAAGGGCATCGAGATGAAGTCTGGGGACTGGCGTTCAGTCCGGGTGGAGAAATTCTGGCTAGCAGCAGCTTCGATCGAACCATTAAACTGTGGCGATGGCACGATCGAACTTGTTTTGCTACTTTAACCGGGCATCGCGATCGCATCCCTGCACTTGCTTTTCATCCCAGCGGCAGCACGCTTGCCACTGGCAGTGATGACTCTACAATTAAGTTTTGGAATGTTTCCACAGGAGAGTGCTGCGCCACCCTAACGGGACATAACGGACGAGTGGGAACGCTTTCCTTTAACCCCAAAGGCGATCGACTCGTTAGCGCTAGCCTAGATCGAACGCTGAAAATTTGGGATGTTCAAACCGGAATATGCCTGCAAACGCTGCAAGGACATCAAGGATGGGTTTTTAGTGCGGTGTTTTTCTCTGACAATCAAACCGTTGCCAGTGCTAGTTCCGATCGATCCCTTAAAGTTTGGAACAGTCAAACAGGAGAATGCTTGAAGACTTTAGAAGGGCATACCAATTGGGTCTGGACGGTTGCAGTTAGTCCTGACGGTCGCCAATTAATTAGTACCAGTGAAGATGAATCCATCCGGATTTGGGATTTGCCAACTGAAACTTGTTTGGCAGTGCTAAAACCCAAACGTCCCTATGAAGGAATGCAAATCGCTGGAATCGGGGGCTTGACTTTAGCACAGGAAGCAAACTTGAGAGAACTCGGAGCAATATGAAGCCACAACAAGCACGATTCATTGGCGAACCTTGTAGGAAAAACTTTATACCTCGATCCGCAATTAAAGCAAATCGAGATGAAATTACAAATTTGGCGTTGTTCGTTCGAGAGTATGTCAGGAACGATCGAGAAGATTGGGAACTCGCTGCTGAGGGAGATGCAGTTAAACTACCTGCGGGATTGCACGGTTATGTTTTTGTTGTGGGTGCTTTGTTTCAAGCTGACGATCGACCTCAAGAAGATGGTACAGCAGTATTCACGGGCGATGGCATGATGTATCGTTTGGGCTTTGAGCGCGATCAAGCAATTCTCAAAACCCGAATTGCCAAAACGCCCTGCTACTACGCCGATCTTGCCCTTACTCCAGCCAGCGATCGCGCCCTCTGGCAGCCTGAAACTGCATTTTCCAAAAAGTATGGTCTCTGGTCTTACTTTGCAGCTTTTCGGAATGGAGGACCCAGCCGGTTTAGCTTCCTTTTGGGAGGTAGGAATCAACTCAATACGGCATTTCTGCGAGTTGGCGATCGCTTAATTGTCACGATCGATGCAGGTCGTCCCTATGAAATCGATCCTGATTCGTTAGAACTGATTGCCCCCATTGGATCGACCGATCGGTGGATAGGCATCTTGCCAATTGTTTCTCAACTTATTTCTTCAGTATTTCGCAGCTATCCGTTTGACGTATACATTAATTCCGCCCATCCTGTTGTTGACTTCACCCAAACAGATAGAACCGCAGAACCTGAAGTTGGTATCTTTACGACTAACTACTCAACAGGATACAACGGGCTATATCGAAAACCCATTAATTGGATATTTGACCAACTCAATCGATTTCTTAAAAGTGGAGCGAATGCTAACGAACAGTTCGGACGATTCACTGACTTAATTTACTACCGCTTTCCGAGTGAAGGCTCGAAGTCAGATGATGAAGTAGATTTATATAACGATCGATCTGGAAAATCTCAAGAACCCAGCTTCAAGCGCTGGCGTTTAGTTCTTGCAGATGGTCCGCAAAAAGGTCAACCTGCGATCGTCGAACAGTCTCTGCATCAAATTGCGATTACAGAACGCTTCATTATCCTTGCTGATATTGCATTCAAGATGGAGTTTTCTCAAATCTTTTCACCTTTCTTTTTGGGATTCCTAAAAAAAGATTTTTTCCAACAATTATGGGCGCTAGGCGCAGGTCTTCGCGCAAAATTTCTCCGAGATATTCTGCCTTTACCTCAAGGAATTTTGTATGTTGTCAAGCGGGAAGATTTAGAAAGTTCTCCCTATTTTGTTTGTGGGGATAAAAGCGCAGATAAACAAGAGGAAAATCAGCCACCTTCACCTCTACCCGCAAAGCAAATCATTTTGCCCTACGAGATTTCCCATTTTGCTGCTGATTACAGCAATCCCGATGGAAAAATTACCCTTCATGTCGGACATCCTAACGGTTGGGATGTAACTCAGTGGATTACAAAGTACGATCGTTCCGTTCCAGGAAAACCCTGTCTTCGCTCCGATTTAGAAGGAATACAGGTTGGTACGACCGACCTGGGAGCCTTAGCAAAGTATGTCATTGATGGCAACAACGGTGAAATTGAAACAATGCAAGTTCTTCGGGATACTGAAGCAACGTGGTCTCCTTCAATTTATACCCATAGCGAACTTTGCCGGGATGATATTAATAACTCAGAAACACAAGTTAAAAACATCTACTGGATTACTTGGGGATTCAGTTGGGAGTTAGTTCCACAGCAGATTTATGATGCTTATAAATCAAGAGAATATAGAGCGATTCCGATCGAGAATCTTCCCAATGGAGATAAGCCCCTGACTTTACTGCGAATCGATACTAAAACAATGAGTATTGCAGATGCCTTCCAGTTTCCATCAGGATATTTTGCCTCCTCACCTCAATTCGTTCCTAGTTCTGAACCATTAAACGGGAACGATCCATCCACACACGGCTTCATCGTTTGTACTGTTCTATCCGACGATCCAAATAACGAGACCCAAGCTTGTGATGAATTTTGGGTATTTCATGCCGACAGCTTTCAAAAACCCATTTATCGTTTAAGTGCTCCCCCCGATCCAAAGCCACTCAACTTGGCACTAACGCTACATACAACCTGGATGAAGGAGATTCGTAGCGAGCGCCAACGAGAACGGTATGCCGATCGCAGCGTTCGCCAACATCTACGCAGAAAATCCGTTTGCAAAGACTACAAATCTCGTTTGGAGAAAGCTAACAGCATTGTTTGTGAGTTATTCAACGACATTGTTTATGATTATTTTGTTGAGCAAATTGAAGAACTAAAGGCAACAGAGCTTTTGCAACAAAAAGACTATAAGATTAACCCTTTATCGAGCGTCCAGGATATTATATCAAATCCGGTGTCACCGGAATGATTAAACCCCAGAGTTTACCGAGTCTCCAGAAGAGAGAGATGAATCATTCCGATACTAACGGATTTGGTGTGATATAATTGCTAATTGCGATGACCGCGTTAAGTAATTACGATGCAACCGGATTAGATGAGCTTGCCCTGAACTTTTAATAAACTCCCGGAATTAATTTTTTGACTCGTTGGCGGTATTCAGAATACTCGGAATATTTTGCACTCAGCCAAGCTTCTTCGCGACGGGCTTTGATGTCGAAAAATATCAGTAAAATTGCAGTAGCAATTAAGTGCGAGAGGCTAAGTTGAAAAATTGTCCAAGCGAAAGCTGCTAAAATTAACCCGCCGTACAACGGATGCCGTACTATTCCGTAAATGCCTGTTTGGATTAATTCTCCATCTTCTCTGGGATAGGGTAAAGGTGTGAGGTTTTCCCCCAAATCTATCAGCCCTTTGACAATTAAAATTAATGCGCCTAAACCGAGAATACTTGCTAGAATCCAGGTCAGATAAATTAATTGAGTTGATGTGATTTTGAATCCCGGCGGTTGATAAACTGGCAAGATTGTAAATGCTGTGAGCAATCCTCCTTGCAGCAAAACTAAATATTCGCCGCGGCTGTTTTTGCGCCAGCCTTCGCGCGTGAAACCCCAGTCTGTTAAAATTTTCATAATTGAAGGAAGAAGGAAGTTCGGCAACGGATTCTGTAACGGATGTAACGGATGTCAGGAAGAAGGAAGAAGGAAGAAGGAAGAAGGAAGAAGGGAGAGGGCAGAAGGAAGAGGGGATGAGAAAGTAAACTGTAGGTTGGGTAGACTGAAGTAAAACCCAACCTACGGCGAACAGCGAACAGTCAACAGTCAACAGTCAACACTCAACAATTAACAAATTTATTCTCGCCAAGGACGTGTCATTAATTCTAATTGGTTGACTTCATCTTGGCTCAAATTCCAGCCTAATGCGCCTGCATTTTCTTGGGCTTGTTTGGCGGTTTTGGCGCCGGGAATGGGAATGACTCCGTTTTGGCATATCAACCAGTTTAGGGCAACTTGGGCGGGAGTTCGATCGCGCTTTTTGCCCATTTTCCGCAGCGTGGACATGACTAATTCAATTTTTTCGAGGCCGCTTTTGCTGAAGCGGGAGTCCATTTTGCGGGCTCCTGTAGGTGGTTCTTGGGCTGTGTATTTGTCGGTGAGCAATCCTTGGGCTAAGGGGCTGTAAGCTAAAATTGTGACGCCCAATTCGCGGGCTGCACTCACAATTCCTTGTTTTTCTACTTGCCGCGACAGCAAGGAGTACCGGACTTGATTTGTTGCTAGGGGAACGCCTCTGGCTGCTAGTATTTTGTGGGCTTGGCGCATCTGTTCTACTGAATAGTTGCTGACTCCTACTGCTTGAATTCTGCCTTGTTTTACTTCGTCGGCTAAGGCGTTCATCAGGGTTTCTTGACTTAGTAAAAAAGCAAACGGCCAGTGTACTTGGTAGAGGGCTATTTGTTGTACTTGCAAGCGTTTTAAGCTAGCACTCAAAGCGTCGGAAACAGATTTTCCTGTAATCCGCCAAGGTAGGGGGCCGAATTTGGTGGCTATTTGCACGGGTTGGGTGGTTTTTTTGAGAAACTGCCCCAGTAATTCTTCTGACAAGCCGTTACCGTAGACTTCGGCTGTGTCGAAGAAGTTGACTCCGCTGTCTAGGGATGTTTTGAATGCTGCTTCGACTTCGGCAGCGCCGTAGTTGCTGCCGTAGTTCCAAAATAGTTTGTCGCCCCAAGCCCAAGTTCCGACGCACAGGGGAATGACGGCTGGGCCGTTTTGTCCTAGGGTAATGGTTGTCACGGTTGGTAAATCCACAGTTATTGATTCTCTTTATTTTTATATGAATTTATACGAATAATCGCGATCGAGCTTCTAGCCGGGGGAGGAAACGCGGCTGGTGGCGATATCTCAGTTACTATAAATGCAAATGCTGTGTTTATTTGAATAGTTATGTCGATCGACCGTTTGCCAGATTCAAGATTAACAGATTCCGCGACTCCTGCTATCAAGAGAGTTACCCTGCTGACTATGTTCCGGTTGGGTTTGTTTCAGATGGGATTGGGCATGATGTCGATTTTGACGCTGGGGGTGCTCAATCGCGTGATGATTAAAGAGTTGGCGATTCCGGCTACTGTGGTGGCTGGTACGCTGGCCATGCACCAGTTTGTCGCCCCGGCTAGGGTGTGGTTCGGGCAAATGTCTGATGCTAAGCCTTTGTTTGGCCATCACCGCACGGGTTATGTGTGGGTAGGAAGCGTTTTGTTTGTGATTTCTGCTTTTTTGGCGGTACAGGTAATGTGGGGCTTGGGCGGCAGTTTGGAGGCTGTGGGATGGACGACTGCTACTTACGGTTGGGTGGGTTTGTTGGGTTTGATTTTTGCGCTTTACGGTATTGCTATTTGTTCGAGTTCGACTCCTTTTGCTGCTTTGTTGGTGGATGTTTCGGATGAGGAAGATCGATCGAAGTTGGTGGGTGTGGTGTGGTCGATGCTGATGGTTGGTATTATTATCGGGGCGATTATTAGCAGCGGTTTGCTGAAGCAAATTGATGGGGATGTGTCGCGGGAAGTGTTGCAGGCTTCGATTAACGGTTTGTTTGTGAAGGTGCCGGCACTTGTTTTGCTGTTGGTGGGGATTGCGACTTTTGGGGTTGAGAAAAAGTATTCGCGGTACGGGGTGCGATCGAGCGCAGTGAATCGAGAAGATAAAATTACTCTGGGAAGTGCGCTGCGGATTTTGACTGCTAGCCGCCAAACCGGTTTGTTTTTTACTTTCCTGCTGATTATGACAATTTGCTTGTTTATGCAGGATGCGGTTTTGGAACCTTACGGCGGGGAAATTTTTAAGATGCCGATTTCGGAAACTACTCGCTTGAATGCTATTTACGGTACTGGTGTGCTTTTTGGTTTGAGCGCCACTGGCTTTTTAATTGTACCGCGCATCGGCAAGCAAAATACGATTAGGTTGGGCTGTTTGTCGGTGGCGGCTTGTTTTGGTTTAATTATTTTATCTGGATTTACAGGAAATCCAATTGTGTTTAAGTCGGCTTTAATGTTGTTTGGTTTTTCTTCAGGTATTACAACGACTGGTGCGCTGAGTTTGATGTTGGATTTGACTGCTGCAGAAACTGCTGGGACTTTTATTGGTGCTTGGGGTTTGTCGCAGGCGATGGCGCGGGGTGTGGCGACGGTTAGCGGCGGTGCTATTTTGGATTTTGGCAGGAGTTTGTTTGGGGTGCCGATGTTAGCTTACGGGTTAGTTTTTGCTGTGCCGGCTGCGGGTATGATTCTGGCTGTTTGGCTGTTGGGTAGGGTGGATGTTGGGGAGTTTCAGGATAATGCTAAAAGTGCGATCGCCACTATTCTTGAAAATGAATTAGACTGATGTTTTGTCAGTTGGTCGGTGTCAGTTGTCAGTTGGCCTGTGGCAGTTGTTAGTTCCAATACTCAATAACCAATAACTAATAACGAATAACTAATGACTAATTTTTGGGATTCTATTTTAAGTTTTGCACGGGTTACTGTCGAGAGAGTCGGACAGAAGTTGTTGCAAGATTTCGGTTCCGTGCAAGCGGATGAGAAGGATGACGGCAGTTTGGTTACGAAATCCGATAATTGGGCGGATGCGGAGATTAGAAGTGCGATCGCATCTGCTTTTCCCACTCACGGGATTTTAAGTGAGGAAGGCGAACAGGTTTTCCCCGATACTGAATGGTGCTGGATTGTCGATCCTTTAGATGCTACAACTAATTTTGCTAGGGGAATTCCGATTTGGGGTATTTCTTTGGGTTTGTTGTATCGCGGAACTCCGGTTTTTGGCTGCGTACATTTGCCGCCAATTAATCAGTCTTTTCACGGTTTTTATGCACCTGATTTTGCGGGCGGCGTGTTTGACAATATGCCTCAAGGTGCGTTTTTAAACGGGCAGCAAATTCGGCCGACTGCTGATAAAATGAGCGGCAATCATTTTTTTAATTTGTGTTCGCGGAGTGTGGGAATCGGGCCTCATCTTCCGAGTAAAGTTCGGATGTTGGGCATGGCTAGTTACAATTTTTTGACTGTGGCTTCGGGTGTGGCTATGGGAGGGGTGGAAGCGACTCCGAAAATTTGGGATATTGCGGGGAGTTGGGTAATTGTGAAGGCTGCTGGTGCGGTTTGGTTGCCACTGGAATCCCCGGCTATTTTTCCGCTGGAAGTGGGGAAGAATTACGGCAGGATTTCTTATCCGACTTTGGTGATGAATCGGCAGGAGTTGGTGTCCGTGTTTTTGCCGTTTGTGGAGGCTTGGAAGAAGAAAAAAATGGGGTAATTTAGGTGAAGCGAAGCTATCCCGTCGGAAATCGAACAATTATTAAATAAAACTGCAGGGCAGGCGTGACGGAGGAGTCTCCCACGCCTGCCGTGCTGTTTGGAACAAATATACCGACCGATGACCGATGGTTCAAGTATGCCTACTCTTGTCTATTTCTGGCAATCTGCGATCGGGTGGTTTTGTTTTACGTCGATCGGGTGATGCGGTGCTGGTACAATTTGTGGTAACTTTTCCACTAGCTATTATCTCTAGGAAATAAAATTTTGCCCGTTTTCAAGTAGAGGCACAATGGAAAATACGTTTACTGCGGTGTTGGAAAAAGTAGATGAGTGGTATATTGGCTAGGTTGAAGAGTTAGCCTCTGGGAAGATACAAGAATAAACCTTGAAAGAAACTCGGAAAAGTCTGCGATTTGCGATCGCACTAATCTCGATAGCACAATTTCAGGGATTCACCAGCCGGATGATTTTCTAAGTGCAATTCTCAAGCGCGACTACTCGTTTTAGCAGGTGCTGAGTCGGGATATCCGGTGAATGTCATGTTAATTTGGGGGTGAGAATAACAGTCAATCGACTCTGATCGTTGCAATTCTGCGAGGCGATCGCACTTGATGCAGCCAGCAAAATAACAGACACTAGGATTAGGGACACAGCAATGTTGTGTCCCTACTGCAAAATGAATTTATTGCCTTATGCAATTAATTTCGACAGCACATTAGACAACTTAGCACCGAGATTCTCCACAGAGTCCTGCTGTTTGGGATCTTTCATCGTACCGTCAGCATTAAATGCTTCAAAAGCTTGGGGAACTGCTTTCTGATCGGGGAGCACCAATACGTTAATATTCCCCAGGATCGATCGCAAATGCACTAATCCCCGCAAACCGCCGATTGCGCCTGGGGAAGCACTCATAATTACCGCTACTTTGCCAGTAAATGCCACCAATCCCGGTTCACCCGGTGCTGGGCGCGATACCCAATCGATCGCATTTTTCAGCACAGGCGTAATTGAACTGTTATACTCAGGGGAAGCTATTAAAAACCCGTCATGCGCCACCATCAATTCCTTCAATTTCCGGGCATTTTCTGGCATTCCCTCTTTTGCTTCCAAATCTTCGTCAAATAGCGGCATCGGCAAATCGCGCAAATCTACATAAGTAACTTCTGCACCCGCCGCCGTAGCCCCAGCCGCCGCAACTTTCACCAGCAGTTTGTTGTAGGATGCTTCGCGGGTACTCCCGGCAAATGCAAGTATTTTTGGTCTATTGTTCACGGTATTTCCTAATATTTTGACAAGATAATCTTGAGATTTCCAAGCTAAATTTTAGCAAAGGAAGGCGCTCGCTGTCTCTTTCCTTAAGATATATTAGTTAAATAAATAGTCACCAATAAAAAACCGGGCAGGCGTGACGGAGGAGTCTCCCACACCAGGCGCGCGGTTTGTAGTAAATATAACCGACCGATGACAGATATGTAAAGTGTGCCTTGGTGTATCGAGTTTCTGCAATCTGCGATCGGGCGATTTAATTTTGTGCGATCGGGTGATGCGGTGGGGTAAAGTTTATATTAAGTCCGATGGTCGATCGCGCAATCTTTGGGTAACATTCAACTTAAGAAACAGCAAAATAATTTTTGAGAAAATACAAAACGGCATTACAAAAAGGCTGGTATCGCCCTTGTGCATTCATTTGTTGACAAACTTGAGCTAATAATTCTGCTTCTTGCTGTGTTATTCCTTCCAGTGCTTCAAGTGCTTGAATTCGTCCCTGTGTTAAGTCATAATGATTGAGTCCCAAAACTTTAATGGTTGTTTGAGCATCTTTTTGATGAGCTAAATTATTTGCAGTTGGCAGTATCTCACCAGTGCTAGAGTAATCAAAAAATTCTTCACAGTTGGCTTGTAGTGGCGAAACCCCGATCGCAAGATCCCCCTTCTTATGGCCACAATACTCTGGCCAACAATACTCTGGCTTATTTGTATCTCGGCCACAAGAACCTAGCATATTTGTGTAATCAAGAGATGATTCTGAATCAGTCTTGCTCTGGGGGGCTAGATGTTCAATATGGCTATTGGTTTTATCAACTCTCTGACAACAGTAGCAGCAAATGTAGCCTTGTTCACTTAGCAAAGAACTGTGTACTGAGTCTTTCTCAGGATTGCGAAAACTCTTGTAATTATAGTTGACACCAAGAGACTTCTGTGTAGTCTTCCAGTCGGAAAAAATTTGAGGTTCTTTCCCCTTTTGAATATATTTCATTTATTGAGAATTTCCTTGCGTTGAATTAGCCAATCTGCTCTCACAAATTCAGGATCTTCTTCTCCCATTTTGTGTGCTAATTCTTGGCGAAATTCCCGTGCATTTCCGAGTTCGCCCTTGTCTATCAAGCGAAACAATTCACGTAAATCTTCCTTAATTTCCTGCGGACGTTCTGGAGTTCCCATAAGCGTTTCTAGAATCCGATTGCTATCTTTCCCAAAGGATGGTACTCGCTCGATCGCAATTCCTTCAGATGTTGACCTCAAAAGATGAACCCATTTGAGATCGCTGATTACCTGTGGCGAATGGGTCGTAATTATAAACTGGCAATTTGGGAATGTTTTTTTCAGATTCGGAATAATCGCCCGTTGCCATTTTGGGTGCAAGTGGAGCTCAATCTCGTCAATCAAAACAACGCCGGAACCCTCAAGCGGATTGCAATCTGGATTCGGATTTGCGATCGCCAAACGCCTTGCTAAATCTCCTGCTAGTGCTAACAAGCATTTTTCACCATCGGATAGTTGATTGACGATCAGTTCCTCGCCTTGTTTGTCTGCAGTCATTCGCAACAAAGGCAATCGCCTAACCCGTAAATTTGAAAAGCCGTCTAGTAAGTTAGCGATCGCATCTCTGACTGCTTCTAGTTCGCGATCGCGATACTGATTAGAATTATTTACTCGTTCTTGGTTTTCGTAATCTTCCCGCTCTCTAAACCATTCAAAAAAGCGCCTAAAATCGATTTTCCCTCCCGTGAGAACCTCGTCATAAGCAGTTATCTGCTCAAACGAATGTTTCGTCCTAATTTTCAAAGGAATATCAAGTACGGCACGGTTAGTTGGGTAGTAAACAGCCAGAGGCAATGCTGCGTAAGAATTAGCATCTAACTGACTGTGTATGCGATCGACAACTCCTTTTAAGTCCCCCAGGTTGCTGCTAGTATCCTTGCTTCGCCCTTTCCTGACCTTGGTTAAAGACCATACCACTTCCGGCCAGTCATTGATTGAAATTGTAATTTCGTTGTGAGTTTCTTTGCATCCGTTTTTGATATCATCTTCGTTTAAAGAACGTCCAGAACTATTGGGAGTTTGAATTCGCTTGGTCAGCCAGGAGAGAAGAATAGCCAAACACTCAAGTATGCTGGATTTTCCCACACCGTTGATACCGATGAACACAGTCGGCTCATCTGTATCAAACTCCAGGGTCAAATCGCTGATGCCTCGGAATGAGTTCATTTTTAGACGCTTGACTTTCACGATTTGGTTCTCCCTCTGGCTTAGTGGGTTATATTTTTGAGATCATATCAAATCAATGCTTCCAAACAAAGTCAGCAATAGGTCTATCGGCTGATAAAGCAGGATTGTCACTGGAATTGAATAAAACCGATCGCACTTTTACATTCCCGACACCCAAACGCCTCTCGACGCGACTGGGAATGCCGTAACCGTAAATAATGTGTCCTTTACCCGCCAACACGACAACTTGATAGTCGGGATTGGCTTTGACAAATTCAGCTATTTTTTCTGCCATAGTTTCGTCCCACAAAACTTGGGCGTGCAAAAATCTTTCAAAAGCGGTACTATTTCCCTGTGCTGCCTTTTGGTGTTGCTGGTAAACTTCTAGCAGCAGTTGCCGGTATTCGGCGTTGTCGGTGCGAATTTCGGATATGGGGGGAATGTGCTTTTTTTCCTCTGCTGTGAGGCTTTCTAAACCTTGACTGGCAACTTTTCTCGTTACTTCGGATGGTGTATTCAAGGCGAGGACGGGTAGTTGATTTTCTTTGGCAAACCGCAAAATGGGGGCGTAAGATTCCCAGGGAAAACGCCACCTGCGATCGTACTCTGTTTGCTCGATTAATTGCTGTTCAGTCAGTTTACCTGCTAAGTAGTTGTCGATCGCACTTTGAAAGGGACGCTGAAACATTTCCATCGCGATCGCAATTTTCCGATTTTGCCGCTGCATTTCTCGGATAATCTTTAGTTGAGCTTGGTGGTCTTCGGCGCTATCGTGGGTTTCTCCCAGATACACGACTTTTGCCTTCACCAACTGTTGCAGAATCTCTTGGTTAGTGTAAGTCTGCCCAGGTTGAGGGTTCGCCGTCGTTTGCGCTGTCACTACACTGCTGCACAGCAGAAATATACTCAGCGATAAGGCGCACAGTTTGATGAGTTTGGTTGTTTTCATACAAATATTATGCCTGTTTCTCGCAGCAGCAAGCACAGCCGAACTCTACTATTTTAGCTGAGCAGCTAGAAAGCTCAATGCTTAATTTAACTTCATAATTATCCGCAGTTACTTCTAAGAATGTAAAGTTTAATTGCAGGTACTTGCGGTTCTAAAAGAAGGTGATAAATTAATAATATGAAGCGAACAAAAAGCTTCTCCGACAGATACCAAATCTAGATACCGCAGCGAAGTTCACAATAGAATCTAAGGAGTAAAACGCTGTCTAATCTCACATCTGTCTCATCAAAAAACAATAGCAGCACCCACCAACAAAGCTGATACTTCCTCAACTAATTAGAGGGGAGCAATGCAACCGAATCCGAGGATTATTGCAACTCCGCATCGAAGTTTAAAAAAGAGGAAATCACTCGGTACATATGGCTGGGTGCTGTTGTTGTTAAAAGAAATTTTCGGTTTGTGATGTTTTTTTCAGTAGAGGCAGAGCCTCTAGATAGGCGTTACCGGGCAGAGCCGGGTAACGAGCATAAAAGAAGAAAAACTATAAAATTACTGGAAAATTTTCTCGTCTTCCTTTCGCCACGCAGGATCGACAATACAAATAAATATTAGCGGCTCTGTGCCACAGTTGTAAATAAACTGTTTGGCGTTTGGGGGAATGTAAACTGCATCTCCGGGTTCCACGAATTGATTTTCGTCGTCGATGTGCATTTCTCCAACGCCGCTGAGGATGTAGTAAACTTCAGAAGTTGTCAGGGAGTGCAGCGCAGAAGTTTGTCCCGGTGGCAAAGTGGCGTGGGCTAAACTGTAACGCAAATCCACAGCTTGTTTGTCTGGATGCAGCAATTCTCGCAGTTGAGTACCGTCGCCAGCAATAAATTCGTCGCAGGCATTTAGCTTTTGAATTAGCATTCTTTCCACACTCCTGAAAAACTCTTTACCACAACTTAAGTTTAATGGAAAGAGCCAGAGATGTTAAGAAATATGTAAAGCTGCGGCCGGATTTTTTAACCGTAAATTCCCGAATGCCCTCGATAATCAGGACAGTCGATCGCATCTTCAGATAAAGCTATAGTAGGCTGAACGGGACACTTGAGGTGGTAGTCGCGGGTGAAAAATACGCAGTTAGCACAAGGGATTTGGTGCATCCGCTGAGCTCGGCGCATGGAGTCGGTGACAGTACGCCCGACGCTCCAACACAGCAAAAAAACTAAACCCCAGGCGGACACAAAACACAGCGGGACTAAAACAGGCTGTATTGCCTTAAGCAAAAAGTAAAGCATAGGAAGAAAATTTAGCGGTATAAGCCACACATACATTACAGTAGTGGAATTGCCGATCGATCGACCAAAAAGTTTAGAATCCTTTACAGCTCGATCGAGAAACCGGGCAATTATGGCATGATAAGGAACAGTCCTTAAATAAAATTAGAGGAAATCAGTTATGACTCTGCGATTAGGCGATACAGTTCCCAACTTTACCCAAGCTTCGTCTGAAGGGGAAATCAATTTCTACGACTGGGCAGGAGATAGCTGGGTCGTGTTGTTTTCCCACCCGAAAGACTATACTCCAGTGTGCACCACAGAACTTGGTGCAGTGGCCCGTCTAAAGTCTGAATTTGAAAAGCGGGGTGTCAAAACCATTGCCCTCAGCGTCGATGATGTGGATTCTCACATGGGCTGGATTAAAGATATTGAGGAAACTCAAAATGTCACCCTCAATTATCCGATTTTAGCAGATGGCGATCGTAAAGTCTCCGACATTTACGACATGATCCATCCCAACTCGCTGAACAACTTAACAATCCGCACAGTTTTTGTAATTGACCCGGAAAAGAAATTGCGTTTGAGCATTACTTATCCGGCTAGCACTGGTCGGAATTTTAATGAAATTTTGCGAGTAATTGATTCCTTGCAACTTACAGACAAATACAGCGTTGCGACTCCGGTTGATTGGAAAGATGGCGACGATTGCGTAATCGTACCTTCGATTACCGACCCCGCAGAGTTGGCAGAGAAATTTCCCAAAGGCTACACGCCTGTTAAGCCTTATTTGCGGATGACTCCTCAGCCGAATAAATAGGTTAAATTTACGCAATGTTTGCAGTCAGGACTTCAGTCCTTCCCTCTTTTTTGAGGACTGAAGTCCTCACTACCAACAGAGAAATTATGCAATCTTGTTTGAGACTTTAGATTTCAGGAAAGGCAAAATGCTGTCATCTCCGATCGTATTGCGAATGCCGCCAGAAATGCAAATGACAGACGACGAGTTTTTCGAGTTCTGTCAATTAAATCGCAACTTGCGAATTGAACGCAGCCAGCAGGGAGAAATACTATTATTGACTCTCGTTGGGGGAATCAGCAGCAACCGCAATGCTATTTTAACTGGAGAATTGGGAATTTGGACAAAGGGAGATGGAACTGGCATTGCTTTTGCTTCTTGTACGGGATTTACTTTATCGCTCGGCTCCGTGCGATCGCCTGATGCTTCCTGGATTAAACTGGAAAGGTGGAATGCTTTATCAAAAGCACAGGCAGAAAAATTTGCACCAATTTGCCCTGACTTTGTAGTTGAACTCAGACCCGATTTTGAGGACTTAAAGCCATTGCAAGAAAAAATGCAAGAATATATGAGAGAACCAGGAGTGCAGTTAGGCTGGTTGATTGACCGCAAAAATCGCAGAGTTTATATTTACCGTCCCGGTTTGCCAGAGGAATGTTTGGAGAATCCGGCTATAGTTAGCGGCGACCCCGTTTTGCCGGGATTTGTTTTGAATATGAGCGAGATTTGGTAAGCTTAATATAGGAGCAACGAGCGAGGAAATCAATTATGTTGACATCAACAATCGTATTGCGAATACCGCCAAAATTGCAAATGACAGACGACGAGTTTTTCGAGTTTTGTCAAATCAATAGTGAATTGCGCATAGAACGCAACAAATCGGGAGAATTGCTAATTATGCCCCCTACTGGTTCGGAGACGGGAAACCGAGAAGGTAATATATTTGGGCCGCTGTGGGTTTGGGCAGAACAAAATGGTACTGGTTTAGCGTTTACTTCGAGTACAGGATTTACTCTGTCAACAGGTGCAGAAAAATCGCCCGATGCAGCTTGGATAAAATTGGAAAGATGGAATGCTTTGTCACCAGAACAAAAGCAAAAGTTTGCCCCGATTTGCCCTGATTTTGTAGTAGAACTCAGGTCTGCTTCTGACAATCTCAAGCCATTGCAAGAAAAAATGCAAGAATATATGAGAGAACCAGGAGTGCAGTTAGGCTGGTTGATTGACCGCAAAAATCGCCGCGTTTATATTTACCGTCCTGGTTTGGCAGAGGAATGTATGGAGAATCCGGCTACAGTTAGCGGCGACCCCGTTTTGCCGGGATTTGTACTCAATATGAGCAAGATTTGGTAAAAGTGGTAGCAATAAATATCAACTTATTGTAAAAATTAATAATAGGATGCAAACACGCAAAAAATATGGATATTAAAAACGGCTTTGTAGGCACAATCGGCAACACGCCACTAATTCGCTTAAACAGCTTCAGCGATGAAACAGGCTGCGAAATTCTCGGCAAAGCAGAGTTTCTCAATCCCGGCGGTTCCGTTAAAGATAGGGCTGCTTTATACATCATCAAAGATGCAGAAGAAAAAGGCTTGCTAAAACCGGGCGGCACCGTTGTTGAAGGCACTGCCGGCAATACTGGCATCGGTTTGGCACACATTTGCAACGCTAAAGGTTACAAATGTTTGATCGTGATTCCCGATAACCAATCTCAAGAAAAAATCGATGCTTTGAAAACCTTGGGCGCTGAAGTTCGGACTGTTCCCGCTGTTCCTTACAAAGACCCAAATAATTATGTCAAATTGTCCGGAAGATTGGCTGCGGAAATGGAGAATGCAGTCTGGGCAAATCAGTTTGACAATTTAGCCAATCGCCGAGCTCATTACGAGACAACTGGCCCGGAAATTTGGGAACAAACAAACGGTAAAATTGATGTTTGGGTAACAGCTACCGGTACAGGCGGCACTTTTGCAGGCGTAGGAATGTTTTTGAAAGAAAAAAATCCTGCTGTTAGAATTGTCTTGGCAGACCCGATGGGCAGCGGGCTTTACAGTTATTTCAAAACTGGGGAAATTAAGACCGAAGGTAGTTCGATTACTGAGGGAATTGGCACCACTCGCGTCACTGCAAATATGGAGAATGCCCCGGTAGACGACGCCATTCAAATTGACGATACTGAAGCTGTGCGGGTGATTTACCAACTGCTGAGAAAAGAAGGGCTGTTTATGGGCGGTTCTGTGGGGATTAATGTGGGGGCGGCCGTGGCTTTAGCGAAGCAAATGGGGCCTGGACATACGATTGTTACGGTACTCTGCGACGGCGGGGCTCGGTATCAGTCGCGTTTGTTCGATCGACAATGGTTGGCTTCCAAAGGCTTGTCACCAGATTAATCGTAGGGTGCGTTGCGGCGCACCTTAAAATCTGGGCATATATCAAATTAGAGTATATATTTAGAGTATATATGCGCGCACATATTCCCATGCTAAAAAATAGCATATAGGTGGCAGACTGTCAAGTAAAAAACATGAAAATCATCGAATCTTCTAGGCGAGTTCTTGTTTGCCAAAACCGCACTTGTCGCAAGCAAAGTGCAGCAAAGGTACTGGCAGCTTTTCAGAAATTGTCACCATCAGAAGTCGAAGTTGTTGCTAGCAGTTGTTTGGGACAATGCGGCAACGGGCCGATGGTGTTGGTGCTGCCAGAAGAGGTTTGGTACAGCGGTGTTTGCCAGGAGGAAGTTGCGGCAATAACTGAGCAACATTTGCGGGTAGGAAAGCCCGTAGAGAGGATGCTTTACCGCAAGTTTCACCAGCTTTCTCATTAGTCGATCGCCCGCCTTTAAAATTCTTCCGCAAACAATCGGCGGAGAATTTCGGTGACTTCGGCGCAAAATCTGGCGTCGAGTTCGATCGCCAAGCGATCGACACTGCTGGAACCGCCTACAGCTTTTTCTGCCCGCAAAGTCATGGCTAAAGTTCTGAGTTTGGCCGGCTTTCCCGCCGCCTTCGGCCGCTCGTCAACAAACCGCACTAAAGCCACATAAACTGTTTCTAGGGTTCCCCTGATCGCGCTCAGTCCGTAACCCAATTTAGAGATAATTACTGGAGAAGTGATGAGGCTATCCATCCCCAAAGTTTTAATTGCTACGTCCACATATCGAGCGCTGTCATGTCCCATTGCTCTGACAATGCTTTCTAAGCTGTTCCACTGAGATGCTTTCATGCGCGATCGCTGTTCGATATGGAAGTGCCATCCTAACATCGAAATTAGCCTGGTCAAGTCATAAGCAGATACGGAATTACTTTGTTTGGTGCTGTTTACTGCGGCATTTAGCAGCAATTGTTTTTTGCTAATATCGAATATTTTTGGGTTGTTGAGATAAGGGATTTCGCCGTAATCGCCGCGAAAAATTAGATCGTTATTGCCAGTAGCATTCTTCAGCCATTGCTCTAGTCCTATGCGAGTATCGAAGCGTTTGAACATCGCGGCTAAGGAGTTTGAACTTGCTATATTTGAGGCATAGCTAATCATGTCTTTTGCTACGTCGTAAAAGTAAAAATCGTGTTTTTGCCCGTTGCCATCTCTAACAACGCAGTTGTCAATGTCGCAGTCTGGATATTTGCTATTTATTTGACTGACGATATTAAGGAGTGCGATAATTTTAGTGGCACTCCACTGCTCAGCATTGGTAAGTGCGTTTTTTCCCAGCCACTGCGCCTGAACTTTGCCGTCTACAAAAGTACCAATGCAAAGGCAGGCTTGTTTGATGTCTTCGTGGAGAAAATTTAAAGCTTGAGAGTTAATTTGAGGTAGTTCTCCCAGGCTGGGAAACGGGGTAGGTTTGAGGGGATTATTGGGGCCGGGAATAGAGCTAATTACTTTTAAGCCGTCGGGTTTCTGTTTGAGATAATCGGGATAGTTTTTAATTTCTTGTTGGTAAGGGGATTTTTCAATGCCCCTGTCTAAAAAAGCTAGTTTGTTTATGTTAGCTTGGGCATCTATTTCCATTTGGAGGTAGTTTTTGAAGATGCGCGCTCGGTCTTTTGCGAGTTCGAGGGAGGTGAGGTTCATGATAATAGTTGGCAGCTTGTTACCAATAAGTAAATCACTATACTAGGATTTACGCAAAAAAACCGGGTTGCTATGCAAAATTTTGGTTTGGAAAACGAAAATTTTATGAATAACCGGGTTTCAGACAGTAACTGCGTCCAGGACTATATATCTGAGCTCGCGCATTGCGCTCAAGCTTTTTTGCCGCGTACTTGAATGCGTTTGTCGGTTTTTTGTTTCTTAATCCAGGAGACAAATTTCTGGAGTTCAGGGTCATTTTTGAGCTTTTCGAGGGTGTTGAGCTCTTGGGCGAGGTGTTTGTTCTCAAATAGAGAGTGAATCTGGCGGTGACAGGCTGAGCAAATGTCTATTGTCGGGCTTGGGTCTTCGTTTTTCCGCTTGGTGTTTTGTTTGGGGATGAGGTGATGGGCAGTTAATGCTTCCATTTGTCGATCGCACAATTCGCACTGCATAATTTTCTCAATGCTGCTGGATAGGAGAATTGCTACTTTTAGTTTAGCGCGATCGGCTTTGATTCATGTGAATGAAGCTCGATCGCACTCTCCAAACAATAAAAAACCCCCAATTGGGGGTCATACAAATCTCTTGTGGCAGAGGCCAAAAGCCTCTGGGATCACAAAATATACAGCAACAAAAACAAGACAATCCAAATCACATCCACAAAGTGCCAGTAAATCTCAGTCGCTTCGATTCCGAAGTGGTGCTCGCTAGAATAGTGACCTTGCGCGCGCGATCGCCACACCACCGCCACCATCAGCAGCACTCCCAACGTAACGTGCAAGCCGTGAAAAGCAGTCAAAACGTAAAAGCAACTGGCATACAAATTCGTCGTCAAGCCAAACTCTAAATGAGTGTATTCGTAAACCTGACCGAACAAGAAAACTGCGCCCATAGCAATAGTTACGAGCAGCCAATTCCGCATTCCGGCGGCATCATTTTTTTTGATTGCAGTATCAGCATTGTGAATCACAAAACTGCTAGCAATCAAAATCACGGTATTAATTCCCGGCAGCAATAGCTCTCGCGCCGGCGTACCTTCAGGAGGCCACACGGGGGCCATAGCCCGATAAATCAAATAGGCGGCAAACATACCGAAAAATATCATGCCTTCAGCGCACAGGAACACAATTACACCTAACATTCGGTGGTCGGGATGCTCCACACCGTGTGCTTCTACATCAGCCTCGTGGTGGTAATTCAGGGCTGTTTTTGCCGGATCGATCGCTGGAATTTGCATAATAAATTGCTAGTTGGTAATGGGATGTTGAAGGAAGAAGGAAGTTCGGCAACGGATTCTGTAACGGATGTAACGGATGTCAGTCCGATGGAAGTCGGAAGAAGGAAGAGGGAAGAGGGGAAAAAATTTATCCCTACATCGCGGGTGTGCTGTTGCTGTCAAAAGTCATTAGTCCAAACTTCTCAATATTGCGACGAGCAATAACTAATAACTCATGACTAATGACTTTTGACTGATGACTGATGACTAATAACTATTCGCCATCTTGACTTTCATCAGCAGGAGAATCAACATCTATCTCTGATTCAGGAGCGACCAAAGTGGCAGTACCGCCAAAGAAAGTTGAAGCTTGAGCCTCCGCAATAGGAATTCCTGTTTTCTGGGCGTTGCGGGTGGCATTTTCCCTCAGCTTGAGCCTGAGACGTTCCCCTGTATTCTGAATTTTTTCCATGCCGTAATCGTAAGGCCCCGTTGCCAATACCGGCACTCCTTCAAAATTTTCGATCGGGGGCGGCGAAGTCGTCATCCATTCCAAACTCAAAGCTTGCCAAGGATTGTCACCTGCTTTCGGGCCGTACCTCCAGCTCCAAATCACATTAATGATAAAGGGGATTGTAGACACTGCCAGCATATAAGCACCGACAGTACAAATGACATTAATTGTGGTAAATTTCGGGTCGTACATTGCCACCCGCCGAGGCATTCCTTGCATCCCCAAAGCGTGCATCGGCAGGAAAGTTACAGTAAAGCCAACATAGGTTAAAACAAAGTGAACTCTACCCCAAAATTCATTAATCATCCGCCCCGTCATTTTGGGGAACCAGTGGTAAAAAGCAGCGTAAATTCCAAACACTGAGCCGCCAAACAGCACGTAGTGTAGGTGAGCGACGACAAAATAAGTGTCGTGAACGTGAATGTCGAAAGGTACGGAAGCCACCATGATGCCGGTGATGCCGCCGAGCACAAATGTTGAGATAAAACCCATCCCAAATAGCATGGCGCTGACAAGCCGGAGTTTTCCTCCCCAAATAGTTGCCAGCCAGCTAAATATTTTAATCCCAGTTGGTACGGCGATGATCATAGTCGTGATCATAAAAAACATCCGCAGCCAGCCGGGAGTGCCGCTGGTAAACATATGGTGCGCCCACACGATCAAGCCCAAAAAGCTGATTGCGAGACTGGAATATGCGATCGCCAAATAACCAAAAATTGGCTTGCGGGAATGCACCGGCAAAACTTCTGAAATTACCCCGAAAAAGGGCATAATCATAATGTAAACTGCCGGGTGCGAATAAAACCAGAATAAATGCTGGTAGACGATGGGATCGCCGTTGCCGGTCGGGTTAAAAAATGCCGTCCCCGCTAACAAGTCAAACGACAGCAAAATCAAAGCTGCGGCTAAGACTGGAGTAGCAATCAAAGTCAGCGCTGAAGTAGCAATCATCGCCCAGCAAAACAAAGGCATTTCATTGAGACTCATGCTCGGAACCCGCATGGTAAAGATGGTAACGGCAAAATTCACCGCCCCCAAAATCGAAGAAGTTCCGAGAATCAAAACGCTGAGAATCCAAATTTCTTCCCCGGCTTGAGCAGTAACTAAGCTCAAAGGGGGATAGGAAGTCCAACCCGCCTGCGGAGCTCCTACCAAAAAACTGCTCAACAGCAACACGCCGCCTACGGGAATCAGCCAAAAGGCGATCGCATTCAGCCTGGGAAATGCCATGTCTTGTGCCCCAATCATTAAGGGGATCAAAAAGTTAGCAAATCCGGCTCCGGCGGGTACGATCCACAGGAAGATCATCACCGTCGCGTGAACAGTAAATAAACTGTTGTAGAGTTCGGGGGGGACAAAATCGGAGTCGGGGGTGGCGAGTTCTGTGCGCACCAAAGTTGCCATCACGCCGCCGATTAGATAGAAAATAAATGTTGTGACTAGGTATTGAATACCGATGACTTTGTGGTCGGTATTAAAAGTGAAGTAGTCGCGCCAATGTCTATCGGCGGGCGCTGTTCCGCGAGCCTCAGTGTTTGCACTTTCTTGGAACTGTGCTTGTGTCATAGTTATTAGTCATTAGTTATTAGTCATTAGTTATTAGCTCAAGATAAAAGGCCAAGTGCCAGGAACTAATGACTATTTTTAGTGATG
This sequence comes from Microcoleus sp. S28C3, assembly GCF_036700785.1. Classification (NCBI taxonomy): domain Bacteria; kingdom Bacillati; phylum Cyanobacteriota; class Cyanophyceae; order Oscillatoriales; family Microcoleaceae; genus Microcoleus; species Microcoleus sp. S28C3. The sequence goes on from NZ_JAUBPO010000020.1 coordinate 38,938, forward strand.
AGTTTGGTGAAGTTGTTCTAGGGTTTCGGAATTAATTTTTATTTCCCTGACGTAGGGAGCCAAAAATTCACCGTCTGACAATTCCCCAGGATTGACTGCAACTGCTTGCTCTAAGTTTTGACTGCTAGCAACTTGCTGGCTTTGCAGCCAACTGTCGAATTCTTCGGGCGCGTGAACGACTGCTAAAGCTTTCATCGCTCCGTGATAAGCGCCGCACAATTCAGCACAAACAACCCGGTATTCGCCGGTTTTAGTTGGTGTAAATCTCAGTTCGCTCGGTCGCCCGGGAATTGCATCTTGTTTGAGGCGAAATTCCGGCAGCCAAAATGCGTGCAGCACGTCTTGAGCTGAGATATTTAGCTGTACGTCGCGGTTGACTGGCATATGCAGTTCGCCAGAACTAACGCCGCTTTCTGGATAGCTAAAAATCCAGGCGTACTGCAAACCTGTGACATTTACAACTAAGTCTGCTGGTTTGTCTTCATTTTCTGGGGAAGCGCCTACGCCTAAAGCATAGAGTTTTTGAGACGGAATTTGAGGGGCGTTTTGGGGTGTATCTGAGAGTGTGGCTGCGATCGCACTTCCCCGCATTTTAGAGTGCGCTTGCATGGTGCCGTGGTCGTGATTGCCCATCGGATCGAGGCCTCCCATTGAGTTGTAAATCTCAAAACTGTAGACTCCGATTCCTAAAATAATCACCGCCGGCACGGCTGTCCAAAGAATTTCTAAGGGAAAGTTGTCATGCCAAGGTGGGCCATCTGTGTTGTCTCCTTGACGACGGCGATATTTAATTGCAGCAACGATGAGAATTCCTTGGACCATGATAAATAGTCCAGTGGAAATGGTCATCATTGTATTGAAGAGCGCGTCTATGTCGGATGCTTCGTCAGAGGCGGCGATCGGCATCAAACCGTGATTCTGCCCGTACCAGAGACTGATCAGAGTCACTCCGATGCCGGCGAGCATGGTGAGGATGGAACTTGGAATGTTCACGCTGGTACTTCTTAATAGCGACACTTCTTCGCTTGAAAAATGAAAGAAGCGCCTCTGGGTTATCAATTTTTAATTGTAAATGGTATTTTTAGTAAAAAGTCTATCTTAAGGGTTACTTAAGGCTTAGTATGTTTGACTGACCGATCGCCCGTACACACAAATACGTCTTTTGTACCTTGACAAAAGTGATAAAAAATGGTAAGCAATCGCTTTGTTTGGCTGCTAAATTTGAGATTGTTTCTCAAACACCATCAAATGCTGCTGGGGCAAGATATCTTTTGTCTCTTTCCATACTAAACCGACGGCTGCCATTTCTTTTTTCACCTGCTTCTGCGTCATTTTGTGCAAACCTTTAATGGGAATCATCGGGTTTTCGCCCCGATACTCGATCGATACCGTGCGGCCTCCCGGTTTGAGTGCTTTCACAATTCCTTGCATCATTTCTCTGGGATATGCAAATTCGTGATAAGCATCCACCATCACAACTAAATCTACACTGTTTTCGGGCAAATTCGGATTGTCAATACTTCCCAAAACTGGCTCAACGTTAGCAATATTTTTTTCTTGTTTATTCAAATTAATAAAATTAATCATTTCCGGCTGCACGTCAACTGCTAAAACCTTTCCTTGTGGAACTAAGGGAGCGATGCGAAAGCTAAAATATCCCGTTCCCGCTCCTATGTCGGCTACAATATCGGTTGGTTTTAAATCGAGATTGTTCACTAATCGAGCTGATTTGTCTTCCATGCCGCGAGACGGTCTTTCCAGCCAACTAGCGCCTTGATATCCCATGACTTGGGCAATTTCTCGACCCATGTAAAATTTGCCTGTGCCGTCGGGATTGTGGACGGTTCGCTGCTGATAAATGGTGTCGCCATTTGCGGTTTTACTTGCTGCTGCTGTGCAAGCGTTCTGCGATAACAAGCAAATTATTGTTAAGAGAATTGCTGTTAAGGGTTTAATTAATTGTGCGGCTTTTTTCACGATATTTCTGATTTTGTGTTTAATTTTTTCTCGTTTCTCGTTCCCTGGATATGCCTCGATAATATCGAGAATAGTTCAATATTTAGCTGACAGCGGATTCTAACAGTTTGATTGTACCCGAATTTGAGTCGATTTCGACTTGTTTGCCGATCGGCAAAGTGAACTGCTCCCGAATGTGCCCCACCATTGAACCATACCACGCAGGAATCTTCAAGGGGCGAATCTGGTCTGACAATACTTGAGGTAAGCTTAGGGACTCTTGGGGTTTTTCAGCTTCGCACTTGGTACACTGTCCGAAAATAAAACCTGATATTTTATCGAGAATGCCCGCTAATTTGAGCTGCGTCAACATTCTATCGATGCGATAAACCTCTTCGCCAACTTCCTCGACAAACAAAATACTGTTTTCCCATGTCGGTAAATATGCAGAACCCACCATTGCTGCGATTACTGATAAATTGCCGCCAATTAGTTTTCCTCTAGCTGTGCCGCGCCAGATTGTTTCAACTTGCAGGCTTTTGGAGTTTTGTAGCGTAACAGAGCCTCCCTCAAACAAAACTTTTTTGACGTAATCTACTGTAAATGGACTCCAACTTGAGGCACCTAAAGGGCCGTGAAAAGTAACTATATTAGTTTTAGCATAAATCGCCAATAACAGCGCAGTAATATCGCTGAATCCCATAATAATTTTGGGATTGTTGCGGATAATATTGTAATCTAGGAGCGGCAATATTCTACCGCAGCCCCAGCCGCCCATCCCGGTAAAAATAGCTCGCACTGAGTCATCGGCAAAGGCTGCGTTGACATCGGCGGCGCGATCGGCATCCTTGCCTGCTAAATAGCCGTAGCGGTCGTAAAAATGCTCTCCCAATTTAACTTTTAAACCCAGGTTATCCAGAACTTTGAAAAATGGCTGCACTTCTTTTTCGTAGTTGAAAGCGGCAGGATTGATTAAGGCTACAGTATCGCCGGCTTGCAGGCGGCGCGGCTCGATCGCAGTTTTGGGAGATAGGTTGGTTTGGGCGATCGGCAAAAGCTGAGTACCAATAGCAGTCAGCCCAAAAGTTCTCAGCAGAGCGCGGCGGCGGAGAGTCATAGCTGTTAGTTAATTTTTGCTATAATTGTATAGCAAAAATTATGTCATATCAGTTAAAACTTGCGAGTTTCAAATGAAAACCGACACTCAAATCTCAGCTAAAAAATCTTGGGCTCAAGCTTTAGCCCGTCCGGCTGCAGAGTTTCCGCTGACTCAGCTATTGGTTAAAAGCGGTAAAATTCCCGCAGGATTGCGCGGCACTCTCTACCGCAACGGGCCGGGACGTTTGGAACGCGGCGGCATGAATGCGGGACACTGGTTTGATGGCGACGGTGCAATTTTAGCAGTACATTTTACCGATGCGGGTGCTGCGGCTGTTTATCGCTACGTGCAGACAGCGGGATATCAAGCTGAGGAAAAAGCTGATAAATTTCTCTACAGTAATTACGGCATGACAGCACCGGGGCCTGTGTGGCTGCGCTGGAGAAAACCTGTTAAAAATGTTGCCAATACTTCTGTTTTAGCTTTGCCAGATCGGCTTTTAGCTTTGTGGGAAGCAGGCCCGCCTCACAGCCTCGATTTGCAAACCTTGGAAACTCGCGGAACGGACGATTTAGGAAGTTTAGAGAGTGGATATTCTTATTCAGCTCACTGCAAGCGCGACCCGATTACTGGGAATATTTTTAACTTTGGAATTACACAGGGTGCTAGTACAAAGTTGAATCTCTATAAAAGCGATAGTACAGGCCAAATATTCCAAAAAGCAACAGTTGCTTTAGATGGAATTCCGATGATCCACGATTTTGTTTTTGCGGGAAAGTATCTCATATTTTTTGTGCCGCCGATGCGACTAAAAGCTTTACCAGTTTTAGCTGGAATTAGCAGTTACAGTGAGTCTTTTGAATGGAAACCGGAGTTAGGAACGCAGATATTAGTTATTGACTCGGAAACTCTATCTTTAGTTAGTCGGGGTGAAACGGAACCTTGGTTCCAGTGGCATTTTGCTAACGGTTTTGTCAAAGAAGATGGTTCGGTGGCGGTTGATTTTGTGCGCTTCGCTGACTTTCAAACTAATCAGCGGCTGAAAGAAGTAGCGGCGGGTGAAACTCGCACTGATGCGGAGGGGACTCTGTGGCGGGTGCATCTCAATCCTCAAACTGGGAAAGTGACAGCAGCCGAAGAATTGTTGGATCAACCTTGCGAATTTCCGACGGTACCTGCTTCAGAAATAGGGCAAGACTCGCGATATATTTATCTGGCAATGTATCGGCCTGACGTTGATATTGTACCGGAACGTTACGGTGCGATCGCCCGTTTGGACACGCAAAGCCGCAATCTCACAATTGCCGACTGTGGCAAAAATCGCTATCCTGCTGAGCCCATCTACGTTCCAGATATTTCCTCGGAGAAAGGTTGGATAGTAACAGTTATTTATGACGGCAATTCTGACAGCAGCGAAGTCTGGATATTTGACAGCGACGGACTTTCGCGCGAACCTGTTTGCCAGCTAGAATTGCCCGGAGTCATACCTTTGGGCTTTCACGGCACTTGGAAATCTGCCGTATGAGAATTGTGTAAAGAAGTGTTGCGGAATATTTATTAAAAATTGTTGCCGCTTTAACTTCTAGTTGTTAAGGTATGTGTAGATAGGAAATTCTCATATCTAGGAGGTGTGGAATTGATCATCTGCATTGCTCAATTATCCTGTGCCAATTCGCGCGAATCCCCGGCGATTGTAAGTCGCGACTGCACAGGATATGGTCTGCCTCTGCGGACTAAAAAAAGAGGGGTAATTAAGCCCAAACGAATAACCAATCCAGGCGAATATTCCCGGCGAATTTATTCGCAGCTACACAGGCAAAGTCCGCCGACGCGGACTGAAAAAAACCAATCCCCGGCGAATAAATTCGCGGCTACACAGGCAAAGTCCGCCGACGCTAACTTAATAAAGAGCGGTACTAAAGCCAGCTTTGGCATGATTCCCGACTAGGTTTTCTCATCTCACGTTTGTCTGCTTGCATGAGGTTAAGTGACGAGATATTTGACTGATTCCTGGCAAACTAAAAGTTTAGTTCAACTCACGCGCACGTTAGCGATTCAACAGTTTTTGGTTTTGAGTTAACCCCACAAGTAAATGAGGTCTATCGAAACAAGATAGCCTTTCCCAAAATTATGGATTATGAGTTGTTACCGCCAAAACATTCAACTCATAACTGATAATTCACAACTCACAACTCATAACTCCGTGCTGCGGTGAGCATCAACCAAAAGGTTTAATCTATGCAACTTCAAGGAAAAACAGCTCTTGTTACAGGAGCTTCGCGCGGAATTGGGCGATCGATCGCCCTGGAATTAGCGAGACAAGGAGTCAAACGTTTGTTGATTGTGGCGCGCAACCGCAAGCAATTAATTGAACTGGCAGAGGAAATCGATGTTTTTGGCGCAGAAGTAGTGCCGTTAGCTTTGGATTTAACTCAGTCAGTAGCGGTGAATATTGCGATCGCCCAAGCTTGGCGAGATTTCGGCCAGATTCACCTGCTAGTCAACTGTGCGGGCGTCGCCCACCAAGCATCTTTCTTGCGTTCGCCACTCCCGTTAATCGAGGAAGAAATCGCCTTAAATTTGCTCGGAACCTACACAATTACCCGCTTGATTGCGAGGCGAATGGCGACTCAAAAAGAAGGAACAATCGTCAATGTTTCTAGCTTGATGGGAAAAATTGCCGCTCCCACAATGGCAACTTATTCTGCTACCAAATTTGCCATTTTGGGATTCACCCAAGCTTTGCGCAGCGAGTTAAGTCAGTACAATGTTCGAGTCACAGCTTTATTGCCCTCTCTAACAGATACCGACATGGTGCGAGACTTGGAACAATTTCGCTGGGTAGTACCCACAACTCCCGAAAAAGTTGCATTAGCACTTGTCGCGGGATTGCACAAAGATGCGCCGGAAATCTTAGTAGGATATCAAAGTCATCTAGCAGTTTGGTGTCACCGAATTGCTCCTTGGCTGCTGGATTTTGTGTTGCGGATGGCGACTCCAGAACTTCGGGATAAATCGCGGGGCCGCAAATTGCGGGAGGCTTTAGCTAGCGGGCGATAAACCCTTTTATGGGCGGGCAAGATGCCCGCCCCACAAAAAAACTCATTCTCAAAAACGGGCATCTTGCCCGTTTTTGAGAATGGTGCAAGATGTAAGTTATAGTTGATAATATTTATAATGATATTGAGTTGGCAAAAATGAGCGATAAAAAATCATTTTTTAATTATACAGGTAGCCAAAAACAAAAATCCTCTCTACCTCCAAATTCTCTGGTTGAATTAGCCTCAAATTGGCGGATAGCTTGGGGGAAAACAGACGCGATCGAAGATAATACAGCGTGGCGAGAAGGTCAAATTGCTATTATTTGCTCAAACCCAACTGTTCAGATAATTATAAGTCCCTCAGAAAAATTTGCAGTTGTCGGCGATATTTGGCTGAGCAACCGATTAGAATTGCTGGAAAGATTGGGGATTGCTGCGAATAGTTGGCAGGGGTGCGATCGCCAATTAGTCGCTCAACTGTGGGAACGCTGGGGCGTTGAATGTTTGCCGATGCTGGCGGGTATGTTCGCGTTTGCGGTTTGGGACAGAGAAGGGCAAGTTTTGCGGCTGGTGCGCGATCGCACGGGTGCGCGAACTCTCTACTACACTGATGTTGGCGCGACTCGCTGGATTTCTCCTCAACTGCGGGCGATCGCACAATACCATTCAAGGGCGATCGACCTCGTAGCGCTGCGAGATTACCTCTGCTGCTCCTTTGTTCCGGGCGATCGTACCCTCTGGCAGCAAGTGCGAGAACTGCGCCCAGGAACCGTTTTAAGCTTCCCTGACGAGACAATTTCCGCTTACTGGGAACTCCGAGAACAAGTTGTCGAGGCCGAACAATCTTTAGAATGGCACGGCGCGAGATTGCGCTCTCTTTTAGATGAAATTGTCCGAGAATATTTGCCTGCAAATCAAGCTGTAGGCGTCTTTCTTTCCGGCGGGTTAGACTCTAGCTGCATCGCCGCTTTAGCCGCTAAATTTCACGATCGACCAGTTCACACTTACTCAATTCATTTTGGTGCAGAATGCGCCAACGAATTAGAGTTTTCCAGTTTAGTTGCCCAACACTGCCAAACTCAACACCACATTTTAGAAATTACCTTTCGGGATATGTGGGAAAAATTGCCAGAAACGATGAGCTATTTAGACGATCCGATCGGCGACCCCCTGACAGTGCCAAACTTGCTATTAGGAAAATTGGCGCGAGAATCTGTCGAAATCGTCCTCAACGGCGAAGGTGGCGACCCCTGTTTTGGCGGGCCAAAAAATCAACCGATGCTAATTAACAGCTTGTACAATTCGCTCACTAATTTGGATGCGCTGCCAGCATATTTGATGTCATTTCAAAAGTGCGCTGCGGATTTGCCTCAACTGTTAAAACCGGAGATTTTGGCAGCGGTAAAAACAGAATCTTCGGTATTTAGTGCGGATTTGAATAGCAGCGGCAATTATCTCAATCGATTAATGGCATTAAATATTAAATTTAAGGGAGCAGACCAGATTTTGACCAAAGTTAACAACTTGACTCAAGCTGCTGACTTGCACGGGCGATCGCCTCTTTTTGACCAGCGAATAGTTGACTTGAGCATGACGATTCCGCCGGAATACAAACTCTCCGGAGTTGTGGAAAAAGCTGTGTTAAAACAAGCGGTTGCAAACCTTCTGCCCGCTGAAATTTTAGACAGGCCCAAAAGCGGGATGCTGGTTCCAGTACAGTTGGGATTTAAGAAGTTTTGGCAGCGAGAAACTAAGGGTTTGCTGCTGTCGAAAAAAGCTGCGATCGCTCCTTATTTCAACCAATCTTTGATAGGTCAATGGCTAGAGTATGAAGGAGATACCTGGGGGCGTTACGGCGTTAAACTGTGGCTGTTGACGAGTTTAGAAATTTGGCTGCAAGGTAATAAGTAATATCAAATCGGCTTAATTGCACATTATATCTGTAGGGAAACGGCACTGCCGTTTCCTTATCTGCACGGACACGGCAATGCCGTTTCCCTACCGCACAGGATATTTGCGCGGAGACGGCAATGCCGTTTCCCCACAAACCTCAACCAAAACTGTCAACAACATAAATAGAACTATCCGTGCCGCCTAGCAGAATCAAACTGCTGTCATCGCTGCCTAAATCTCGACTGCCGGCAATTCCTCGATTCAAAATTTGAATCAGTTTTTGAGGACTAAACGATTCCAATTCTACATAATTACCTAATTCCAACCACTCCAATTCTTCAGCGGATAAATCTTGGCGAATTGCTGGCGGTAACTGTACAGCATCTCCTGCATATTCCTGATAATTTAAAACAAGCATACTGTTGCCAGCCGCCATAATTTGCCGGGGCAGCAGTCCGATATCAATAATTAGCGCGCTGCTATCTGGGAACCAATTAGGACTGGTGCGCAGGTGGTCAACTAAACCAATTCCTCGGGGAGTGCAATCGTGCAAAGCGTACACTTTTAAGTCGGGATTTCGGCGCAGCATTTCCATAGTTGTGTCGAAGATACTTTGCGGATATCCGGTAATGCTGAGGACTGCACAGTTGTTTTCAAAGTGAAAATTGTTGGCGATTAAAAATTGGGCAATTTCTGGGCGATCGCACACAACTAATCTGTCAAAACTGTAAGCGCTGACATCAGGACTAACGGCGGTATTTCCATTTAGAGCGCGGGGAGGCGGCAGCAATTTAGTCATAGAGTTAATTGCGGTCCAAGTATTAAGCCAACCTTGAAACTGATTTAACTCAATAGTAAATTGTTGACTGTTTGCAGGTTTTTTGTCAATTTTTCTGCTTCCCAAATAGATAGATAGCAGTCCGATAGCAGAGCTAGCTAAAAACAGCGGAAAGGAATTTGATAACAGACTTACACCAATTCCACACACCAGAACTATTCCTCCCCAAACTTGCAAAGTCTTTGCAAAGTTCTGGCGTTGTTTGTACGGATATTTCCTAGAACGGCTAGCAGTAAAAGTTCCTGCAATCAATAAACAATTGATCGCAAACATTACCAAAATGAAAGCTATACTCCCTTCTGAAAATAGATTGGGTGTTAAGATAAGAACAAAGATACCCGAAACTATATTAATAATTACGTATCCTGGGATTGTGTAGAACAGTTCATCATTTTTTGGTCTCGATCGCTTGTCTAAAAGGTAAAATAACTGCTTCGGGGTAAAAAACAGCGTATCATTAACCGAAATATCTGCGATCGCCTTGGCAAACATGGGGTCAGTTATTTTGACACCAGTCATTGAAGTCGGTTCAAATGCAAACTTATGCCTGCATCGTACACAGCGGCCGCTATTTGCCGTGCGATCTTTTAAATTATTGTCAGTATGACAGTTAATGCACTTCATAAACTTCTCCTATTGAATATTCAAAAAACTTGATTTGCTAACAAAATGCTGTAACCTTCTCTTTGGCGAATCACGCGATGCTGGTTATTTTCTAACAGCACTTCCGCAGGTCTGGGGCGGTGCAAAAAGTGCGATGACATGGCATAGCCGTAGGCTCCCACATCTAAAATAGCCAGGATTTCCCCAACTCTCAAAGCTGGTAAATGACAGTTTTTTCCCAAATAATCCCGCGAATAAGTAGTATTGCCGCAAACATCAGTCAGATGTAGAGAATCCCGGCAATTCCAGGTATAAATCTCTCGATAACCGCCGTGAACTGACGGCACTGAAAGATTAGCAACAGTAGTATCCACGCCGACAATTTGTTTGGCTTCTTGCCATTTTGTCGAAACAACTTGAGCGAGCAAAGTAGCACATCCTGCTACAACCGATCGCCCTGGTTCAACTATTAGCTGAATTTCGCGATCGAGTTGGCTAATTTTGCTGGTTAATTCTGCTCCGAACAGTTCCCAGTCAAAGGCTGTACCCCCGCTGCGGTAAGGGTAGCCAAAACCGCCGCCAAAATCGAGATATTCCCAATCTGGCAATTGCTGAGCTGCGGCAATTATAGTATCAATTACTTGAGTAAAAGCTGCGGTAGAATTAGTGCCGGTACCGCGATAAAAATGCAATCCGCTGAGCTTTAATCCGGCTTTTCTAGCGAGGGCGATCGCCTCTGGGAATTCTGTCGATCGCACTCCAATTCGACTGTCTCCAGTTAGTTCGGGCAAATTCAGTCTCAAACCCAAACTAGGCGGTTCTAAAATCTGTTGGTTTTCCCTGAGAGATTGATAAACTTCACAGCACAACTGCAACTGAGCAAGACTGTCGAAATTCAGAGTTTTGACACCCCATTTGAGAACTTGTGCCATCTCATTTCGGTGCAAATTGCTGCCGCTGTAAACAATGTTATTGGGCGCAAAACCTGCCTGACTTCCTAAATAAATATCTCCCGGTGTATTGGCGTGCAGTCCCCACCCGCAAGCTTGAAAAATTTGCAGCAGTGCGATGTTGCCATTTGTCACGCTGGCAAAACAAAATTGAGTTCGCGGATAGGAAATTGCTTTAGTAATGCGGGCGATAGTCCGGCGCAAAATATCGCTTTGATAAACGTAAAGCGGGGAACCGTAGGTAGCTAATAACTCTTCGGCTAGGGAAAGAGTAAAAGGCGGTTCTTTGAGAATTGATTCGCGATCGGCGATTGTGGACATAATGGTAAAGTAGATGTTTGTTTAATTAGCAATTATCCCAAATCCAGCTTTAATACCTCACTTATGCTTTAGTCCGCGAAGGCTGAATTCGTTTGTGTAGACGCGGTTTTTACCGCCGAGAAATAAAGGGATTAGCGTTTATTCTGCCCACTGCTGGCGGTAATTCCAAACCGAGCGAGGCAACCAAAACGGATGATTCCAAGATTTGTTTTTCACATACTCACCTAAAATTTGCGATCGCCAAATTTGCCACATAATTAACAGCCAAATAATTTCGCCAATGCGGCGGCCTTGAATTCCCGCTGCGAACTTGCCGGACACAATTTGAGCAGCTAAATCGGGTTGCCAGCGTTTCTCTGACAGCAGCACGGCAGGGTTCAACCAATCGCCAATTTGATGCCAAAATTCATTAAAACACCAGGAGGTTAAGGGAACCCCCATACCCCGTTTTTCTCGCCAAACTATTTCCGCAGGCAGCCAATTTTCCACGGCTCGTTTGAGGATGTATTTCTCGCAAGCACCCCGCAAACACAATTCTCCAGACAGTTTAAACGTCCAGTCTGTTAAGGCAAAATCGCAAAAGGGCGATCGCACTTTCAGACCAAAAGCTAGAGCTAAATTAGCAGCGCGGGGATGGATGTTCTGCGCGCCTTTGAGCATCAACCCCGCGCGGCGGAGGCGGTGCAGCAAAGACCCGCCCAAAGCAGGATTAAGAGCCTCTAGCAGCCAATCTTGAGGGTGCAAATTCTGAATTTGAGTATAAATTTGCGGCTGGTAAACTTTAGTTTCGTATCCCCACATCCGGTGAAAAGTTCGCAGGTATTGCAGGGCAAAAGCTTCGTCTCCGGCAGGATTTGCAGCTTGATAAATACCCGCTGCAATCAGGGGTTTATTCGTCCATCCCGCAAATAACTGATCGCCGCCTTCGCCGTTGAAAACGAGATCGGTTTCTTGACTCGCAGCTTCATTTAAAAGGTACAGAGGCACTGTAACTCCATCGCCAAAAGGCAAATCTAAAGCTTTCACAGCAGAATGCAAAACTTGTTTAATCCGGTGCGGCCTGGCATCTACTTTTACTAAGGGAATTTTCAGCGAATAGGCTACTTGTTCAGCCCAAGGATATTCAGGAATTCCGGCTTCGCCAAAGTCGAGAGTATAAGCGCGCACTTTGACTCCGGCTTTTACTAATAAAGCTGCGACAACTGAGGAATCTAAACCGCCTGATAGAAATACTCCGACAGTTTCACTGCTGTTTATATCGGCAATTTGACGGTGAACTGCATCTTTAAGTAAGTTTTGCAATTGTGCGATCGCTTCTGCTTCGTCTTGTATTTTTTCTGAACTTTCTCCCCATTCCAACAAGCGTTTTGATTTTGGTTCAAAAATGACACCGCTATCTCGATCGCACTCCCAAGTCAATTCGGTTCCTGCGGGAACTGCGAATACATTTTTGACCGGAGTTAAAGGAGTTGGGACATAGGAAAAACAGCTATAGCCGTACAAACCGGGAATGCTTACATCTGGCTGTTCGCAAATATTTAACAGCACTTGCAAACTCGATGCAAACCAAATACTCTGCCCGATTTGCGTCCAGTAAAGCGTTACTCGCCCGAAGGGTTCCCTTCCCAAAATCAGGCAATTTTCTCGAACGTTTACCCAGACATCAGGTAACAGCAAACCGTTAGCTGACGGATATGTAGATAGTCCAGATGCTGAAAGGGCGGCGATTTGCAAAGTACGTGAAGCGTAGCTATCCCGCAGGGAATTGCTCTTTTTGGTCGGCAAGCTTGGCGCGCCATCGAGTTCGGTACTAGCAACATTCCAAATTGGATGATTTTCGCTGCCTGCGGTGGAAAAACTGGAAGAATCCTCGACTTTTTGAACTGGAATTTCTCTGGCAGACTGGCTGATAATTTTCGCCAGCAGCGCTTCTGATTTGTGGCGAGAATCGCAGCCCCAGTATCCTAAAAATTGACGCGGTTTGTTGGTGATTCCCATATTAAAATCTATCCATAGGCGAGTTTTTTATAATTATTTAACTTCAAAGGATGTACTGCCGATCGCACGACTTTCAACGAACATTTTAACTTGCCAATTTCCGGTAGCAGCAGCAGTACCAATTTGGTAGCGGCATTGAGTATTCCAGATAGGTTTGTCGATTTCGCGAGTCTGATAGCGGTTTTGTTTGACAACTTGACCGCTGGGGTCAATCCAATCGCAAGATAACGACAGTTTTTTCCCTATCGGTGCATCTTTTAACGTAGTACGGTAAAATATTTCAGGATTATTTTGGCGGGAAATAACTGTCAAATTGCCGCCATCATCCTGCACTGAAGTTATGCGGTTTTGTTGAATTGAAACGCGATCGATCGCTTGTCGGTTTTGCTGAATGTAGAATCCGGTAATTGCGATCGCCCCCGCCGCAGCCGCAGCCAATCCTCCTGCAATCCACCGATTTCGCCGCTGCTGCTGGGCTAGTGCTTCCCGGCGCTGCAACTGGATTAAAGCTTCATTTAGCAACTCTGGAGGCAAATTCAATTCCTGCAAAATTTCTTTGACTTCTTCGGAATCAAGTTCAGATTGCCGGAGGTTAGAAAGGCGTTCTACTTCAGCTACTATTTGCTTTAGTTGAGTTTGAGTCAGTCGATTTTCCATATATTAAGACGCGGTAGGAGTTTTTCATGCGACTTACTGACCCCAGTTAATTAACATTTTAAAACTGGCTGAGCTTCAAGTCAATTCATAAGTTTCATAATCTTGAGTTCATAAAAGTCATACAGCAGATTCCACTTTTATGAAATACACCCGGATCGCTCTTCGATCCCCGTAGGGACAGGGCATTGCCGTATCCCTACAAGGGCTATGTACTTACTTACCAGCAATAGTGCTGTATATCATTTCCACTCTCCTTGCAAGGTAAAAGCCGCCCAATAATAGGGAGACTTCCATTTTTCCTGCTGCATCATTTCCATCTGCGCGGCCCTCAAAGCTGCCGCAGGTGTTAACTTTTGTTGCAGCATTTTCTGATAAAACTTTTGCATTAACACAGCAGTTCCTTCATCATCTACACTCCACAAGCTCACCGCCACCCGCTGCGCCCCCGCATACATAAAACCCCTCGTCAATCCCACCATTCCTTCGCCTTTAACATTCTGTCCCATGCCCGATTGGCAAGCACTTAAAACCACTAAATTTGCCGCCAGTTTCAAGTTGAAAATATCCGTGAGGCGCAAAAAACCATTGACAAGATTGCCCTTGTCATCTACCATCGACATCACCATTCCTGACAGTTCGGGATTTTGGCTGTTGGCAAGGCCGTGGGTGGCTAAGTGAATAATTTGATAATTGACTAAATTTCCATCGGTAGCAGTAGTGCGACTGGCATCAAAATCAAATATTTGACGGCTAGAAGCTGAGGGGAATAAGCTGGATATTGTTTGGGCTTCTTGGCGGGTAAATGGTAGACGATCGGGGGGCCATTTTATCTCGGAAGCGCGAACCGAGCGATTTAAACCGAGGTTATTTGCTTCTAATTTTTCTGTTGTTGCTTGGGTGATTTTTCCTTTAATTCTTTCATCGTCTGGACTGAAAACAGGGTCTGCTAAAATTGCTAAAGTTTGGCTGGGCGGTTTTCTATCTCCGTAATTTTGCCTGAGAATAGCGAGAGTTGAGGCAGAAGGCAGAGTGATAATTTCATGTTCGGCAATTAAGGGAACATTGGTATTTTGTCCGGCGGTTTGGGGAAGAGTTAAAGCGGGAAAAGGGGTATAGTGCAGCACGCCGTCGGGAACAATTAATAAGCGTTTGTTTGCTAATTGGGCTGCGGCAGGCTGTAAAATTATTTGACCGAGATTTGCACTTGCTTGGGCAACTTTTTGGGGAATATTTCTCTGGGTTGGGCTAGTGACTGCGGTGCGGAAAGCCACTGCTGCTGTTTCTATGTCAACCTGTTTTGGTAATTCATAGCTGGTTAGTCCGGTTGATGTCACCACCCACAAATAACTGCGGTCTTTCCCGAGGGAATACTGCAATAAAATCGTGTTTTCATCGAGAATTTGTTTCTGAATTTCTGGTAGCGTTAAAGGTTGGGGTTGGGTGAGGGCAGCGTAGCGGGGGCTGGTACTACGAATTTGGGTTTGAATTTGCTGATATTGTTGCAAAAGTGCGAGGCGCTGTTTGTCGATTTCATCGATTTTAGTGGCGTTGGGGTTGGGGGGGCTGATTGTTTCGATACGCTGCTTTTCAATGGCATCGAGTTGCTGTTGCAAGCTCTTTTCCTGTTGCAGTAACTCGGAGGAAATACCTTCGCGAATGTTGGCGTTACTTTCTTGGAGAAGTTCGAGGAGGCTGCGAGCTCTCGAACGTTCGCTGGCTTCTAAGGCTTTGCGATCGTAACCGGATTTAGGATTAGTTTTGTGCAGTTGCATTAACAAATCGATGTAGAATTCGTAGTAGTTCTGGACTGTGGCAAAGTATGAGCTGCGGAGTTCTGGGCTGGCTATTTTGGTGCGGAGGTTTTCGATAATTTTGATAGAGGATTCAATGTCGTTGAGGGCTTCGGTAAGATTGTTTTGGTCGCGTTTGACAGAAGCGATATTGCTGAGGGTGGCGACTTCCCCAGAGCGATAGCCTGTTGCCCGGCTCAGAGGAAGCGACTGGATGTAATACTCTAGCGCTTTCTGTTTTTCTCCCAATTCTGAGTAGACACCGCCGATGTTGTTGAGGGTGACAGCTTCCCCAGAGCGATCGCCTGTTGCCCGACTCAGAGGAAGCGACTGGGTGTAATACTCTAGCGCTTTCTGTTTTTCTCCCAATTCTGAGTAGACTAAGCCGATGTTGCTGAGGGTGAGAGCTTCCCCAGAGCGATCGCCTACTGCCCGTCTCAGGGGAAGCGACTGGGTGTAATACTCTAGCGCTTTCTGTTTTTCTCCCAATTCTGAGTAGACTAAGCCGATGTTGCTGAG
>NZ_JAUBPO010000020.1:54702-73858 GCF_036700785.1 Microcoleus sp. S28C3
GGTGACAGCTTCCCCACGGCGATTGCCTGTTGCCCGACGCAGAGGAAGCGACTGGGTGTAATACTCTAGCGCTTTCTGTTTTTCTCCCAATTCTGAGTAGAGACTGCCGATGCTGTTGAGGGTGAGAGCTTCCCCAGAATGATCGCCTACTGCCCGTCTCAGGGGAAGTGACTGGGTGTAATACTCTAGCGCTTTCTGTTTTTCTCCCAATTCTGAGTAGACACTGCCGATGTTGTTGAGAGTGGCAGCTTCCCCACCGCGATTACCTGCTGCCCGACTCAGGGGAAGCGACTGGTTGTAATACTCTAGCGCTTTCTGTTTTTCTCCCAATTCTGAGTAGACTTGGCCGATGTTGTGGAGGGTGACAGCTTCCCCACGGCGATCGCCTGTTGCCCGATACAGTTTTAATGCTTCTTCCAACTTGAGGATCGCACTTCTTTTTGCTTCCACCGTTCCTTGCTGGTAGAGTTGCAGTCCTTCCTTGAATGCTGTTTCAGCAGCGCCGCTACTGTTAGTTTGTGCTGTTTGTACGACTTTGCCAACGGGCACGGCTGCTGCCACTGGCTGGCTTAACTGAACCGAAAGTGCGATCGACATACCGGCCAAAACCCATTGAGCGCGATCGAACATAGCCACCCCTTTTGTATTTTTTTCAATTTTAGTCGCTAGCCTGCTTAGTGTTAAGGCAGGAAGAAGTCAGGGCGATCGGCATTTTTGCTAGAGTGAACAAGTAGTGCGATTCCCTGCGGGATAGCTACGCTTGACGAACTTTTTCCCAGCATGAACAACATCCTAACTACCCCCGATCCCGTAACCACCCACTGGGATTGCCCCGAATGCGGCGGCACCGGTACCCTCAGCCCCGAAATTTGCCCTGTTTGTCTCGGAGCAAAATACATCGATCTCGCAACAATAACGAACTGGATGCTTGATTTTATGGAATCTCGCGGCTGCGATCGAGCTGAGATCGATCGATTGCGAACTGAAAACCCAGACCCCCTAACATTAACTTTTTGCCTCGAAGTTTGTATCGCCCTTAAATAAACAACGATATCAAGTCTGCTTAATTGCTTATAAATCATTTACGGGCATCGGGCATGGTCGGAAAAAAAACGCACTCTACAAGTTGATTTAACTGAAACGAAATAATGCCCAATTCCCTATTCCCAATGCCCTATTCCCAATATTCAGTGTCCCTTAACCGGATGTTGCCCGTAAAAAGGCAAAGCATCCGACCAATCCGGGCGAATTCCTTGTTTCCACTCCAAATAAGCCAATTCCAACACACTAGAAACCGACCAGCCCAACTCGCTGCCAACTTCAATTAACTGATAAGAACTTTCCAAACTTTCCAACTTTTCATGCCAGGATTCCGCCGTCATTACAGTATCAGGAAACAACTCAGTTAAACCAGAATCTTTGTTAACTGAATAAACAGCCCCAAACAATTGTCCCCGCTGTGCAGGCATTTGCAGCGCCACGCTCAAAAACCCCCCCTTAGCAAGGGGAGGTTCTGCACTCAAAAGCCCCCCCTTAGCAAGGGGGGGTTGGGGGGGTTCCGTATTCAAAAGCCCCCCCTTAGCAAGGGGAGGTTCCGTATTCAAAAGCCCCCCCTTACCAAGGGGGGGTTGGGGGGGTGCCGCCCAAGCGACAGCCGCCAAAGTTGAAACCGCAAAAACTGGAATATCCAACTGTTGAGCCAAAGTCCGCGCCGTCACCATACCCATCCGAGTCCCCGTGAAACCTCCGGGCCCCTTCGCCACTGCAATAAAAGCCAAATCCGCCCAAGTTTGCGGCTGAATAAACTCGACTAAATACTGATGCAAATGAGTGGCTAAATCGCGATCCAAATTCCAAGTTTGGCAGCGAGAATCCCCGGCAAAATTGCTGATGGCTAAACCGAGTTCGCGACTAGCTGTGTGCAGGGCTAAGCCGTATTTTTTAACAGATGTTCCGTCTTGGGGATTGCTATTCACGATTAATGATAATTTTCCTTAACAAAAAACAGCGGCAAAGCCACAACTAAGCAACCCAAAAGAATGCCAAATATTCCCGTATTTAAAATCCTGGAATTACCCATGCCACCAGTTATCAAAAACAGCACTACTAAACTTGTAAATAAATTCTTATTCGCAAATTCTTTGTGTTGGGAAACTTGATGCTTCACCGTCATAAAACCCGACGTAACTATTAGCGCAAACCAAGAATTAAAAATGACTATTTGAGAGCCAAAGATAAACCAAACTAAGGCAAACATTAACGCATCTATCCAAAAATCCTGAGTTTTCAACTTCGGCAGCCAAAATTCTTGGGTAGTAACAGGGGCGATTTTCTTGAGTAATTGATTGTGTTGCAGCCGCACGAGTTTGTTTCTTAATTGAATCTTGGGATCGATTTGCAATATTTGCTTCCACTCCGGGCGGCGAGAATTGTTGACTCTTCCCAACAGCTTCACGGCTGCGACTTTATTTAACTGCAAATCGGTGAGTCTGGTGGCAATTATTTGAGATAAGTGCGGATAGTAAACGGGGTTGTCTTCGGTTCTGTTGATGACGATATTGAGCTGTTGCTTGGCTTGACTGACTTGGATTGTAACATTGTACGGGGCGATCGCCTCTTGTAAAGCTTGCTGAATTTCGGCTTGCTCTTGGCGAGTGAAAAGCGACACACCGGGCGCAGGTGTAACCACCCGTTCTGCGGGCGTTTCTGGCGCGTCTAGCATCGGCTGTGCATCTAAATACACCGGTTTGGGGTTCAAGTGCCGGATGACTGCTGATGCTGAACTGTAGCGCCGATTGGTGGCACTTTGGAGCATGGTGTCGAGGATGCGGCCCAAATCGTCGCTAACAGCAGTCTTCAAATAATTTCGCCAAGCCCAAGAATCCTCTGCACTGTCGAACAAATCGAAGGGAGGAATTTCAGTCAGCAAGTGAATGCAAGTAACGCCCAAACTGTAGATATCGCTGGCAAAAACTGCTTTCCCCATCAATTGTTCTGGGGCTGTATAAGCAGCACTGCCGATGATTGTACCTGTTTGTGGCAAGCCAGTTGCTGTTACTTTCTTTGCTGCACCAAAGTCTACTAAAACTATATCTTTTTGGAAAGGAGAGGGTTGATAGGAAGTTTCTAAGGCGGGTAAAGGGGCTGGAGATAGCCGGCGGCGAATGATATTTTCTGGTTTGATATCGCGGTGAATAACTTTGGATTTGTGGACGAAGTGGAGCACGGGCAATAAATCGTTGAGGATTTGCCGAATTTGAGTTTCGGTGAATGCTCCTTTTTGTTCTAATTCTCTGGCTAGGTTTTTGCCGTCTATAAATTCTTGTACTAAATAC
Source organism: Microcoleus sp. S28C3 (assembly GCF_036700785.1). Taxonomy (NCBI): domain Bacteria; kingdom Bacillati; phylum Cyanobacteriota; class Cyanophyceae; order Oscillatoriales; family Microcoleaceae; genus Microcoleus; species Microcoleus sp. S28C3. Next base: position 58,038 of record NZ_JAUBPO010000020.1, read on the forward strand.
TGTCTCCCGTCTTGTTCAAAATGCGCAATTAATTCTGGAATCTGGGGATGTTTGCCCAAGGTTTGTAGCTGGGCTGCTTCTTGGTGAAATAGTTGGGCGGCTTTTTCGGCTGCGGTATTTTGCTGCAAAAATTGCTTGATTACGCACTGCGAAAAAATCAGGGGTTTGGTTTCATCTACTGCTAGAAATGTTCGGCCAAAGCCTCCTTGCCCGATCGGCTTTACGGTTCGGTAGCGAGATGCTGAGGGCGTTTCTGAGTCTAGAGTTAACAACAATTTTGAGCCGCAACTTTGGCACAATTCTGCATCCCCTTGGTTTTGCGGATTCTGACAAGTTGGGTTTAAGCAATAGCACATTGGATTTTAGATTTTAGATTTTAGATTTTAGATTGGTAATTTGTAATTGGGAATGGGGAATTGGGCATCGGGAATTGAAACTTGAAAATTGGGAATTGAATATTGGAAAGGGGAAATTTAAAATTGGGTAAAAAGAAGAAACAAGAAAAGGAAAGCGTTTTATTTTTTTCCTTCTTCCTTCTTCCTTCTTCCTTCTTCCTTCTTCCTTCTTCCTTCTTCCTTCTTCCTTCTTCCTTCTTCCTTCTTCCCTCTTCCTTCTTCCCTCTTCCTTCTTCCCTCTTCCTTCTTCCTTAAGTCGGGACGAGTTCGCCTGGCCGCAATTTTGCCCATTTGCCGGTCTCTTGCTTGAAACTCTGACACCCGACTACATCCCATTCCATTTCAATTTCGTCTTGGCGGGGGCGGATGTTGACGTTGATGGTGGGTTCTACGGGGTCGAAATCGGGTGTTTCGGTGAGGTGAAGCTGTTCGTGCTGTTCTTCTACGGCGTGGTAGGTGAAGCAGCGGTCTACATAGTGGCAGTTAATACAAATACACATTCTTGATATCCTCTGTGCATTTCAAAAAGATTGGTGAAATTTGAGCTTTCTGTTAATCTAGCGTAGCAAGAGTTTAATTGTTTGTAAGTTTGTAGATTTTTGTTGCGATGCCGATTAATTTGCCCCCTTCATTATCTCCTGATACTTGGCCGTTTGATTTGAAACTGCTGACACCGCCTGCTTATCTGGTGGGCGGTGCGGTGCGGGATGCGCTGCTGGGGAGGCGATCGCACTATTTTGATTTGGATTTTGTCATGCTAACACGGGCCGTGAAGACTGCTCGAAAAATTGCCGATCGCACGAATGGTGGATTTGTCTTGTTGGATGCGAAACGCCAAATTGCGCGGGTGGTGTTTGCGGGCGGTACGGTGGATTTGGCGCAAGCGGAAGGGGGGAGTCTGGAGGGGGATTTGCTGCGCCGGGATTTTCGGATAAATGCGATCGCCTGCAATCCTTTTACAGGAGAAATCATCGATCCTTTGGACGGTCAAACTGATTTGCGGTTGGGTTTGCTGCGGATGGTTTCGCGGTCAAATTTGGAGGACGATCCGCTGAGGTTATTAAGAGCTTACCGCCAAGCGGCGCAGTTGGGTTTTGCGATCGAAGCTGAAACTCAATCGGCGATTCGGGAATTAGCGCCGCTGTTGAGTCGGGTAGCGGTGGAACGGGTGCGGACGGAATTAGGTTATTTGTTGAGCAATCCAGAGGGTGTTCCTTGGATTTGTCGCGGTTGCGAAGACGGTTTGTTTTCGATTTGGTTTGAAAGTGCGATCGACCGTTTTGATATTTTGACAAAAATTGATTTGTGTGCTGCCAAGTTAGCGGCAATTTATCCAGATTTGGGGAGAGAATTTTCGCGATCGATTCGAGATACGATTAAAACGCCGTTGTTGGCGGTTGCGAAGTTGGCTGTTTTGGCAGATTCCGACCCGACAATTGCTGAAACCCAGTTGCTGCGGTTGAAGTACAGCAATGTGGAGATTAAAAGTGCGATCGGGCTTTTGAAATACTTGCCACAATTGCAAGCAAAACCAATTGCGGAAATGTCTTTGCGAGAACAGTATTTTTTGTTTCGGGATGTGGGAATAGTATTTCCAGCCTTAGCAGTTTTGGCGGTGGCGGCGGGAGTTGCAGTTGATGAGATTTCACTGTTAATTAATCGCTATCTGGATGCTGAGGATATTGTTGCTCATCCCACACAATTAGTTAGCGGCAATGATTTAATGGAATATTTAAATTTGCCCAGAAGTCCGCGCATAGGTAAATTGTTGATGGAGATTCAATTAGCGCGGGTGGAGGGGAGAATTGCGACTTGCGAAGATGCGCTAAAATTGGCGGCAGAGTTAGTTAATCAGTAAGTTTAAATTGATATATTGCACAAATAAGAACGGGCAAGATGCCCGTTCCACAAAATTCAACTTTCCCGTGGGGTGGGCTTCTAGCCCGCCCTCAAAAGTTAATTGACAATGGTCAAAAATCTGAATATCAAACAACATCTCTTAATTCTTCCGGCAATTCAAACTTGCCATCTGCACCCGCTTCAAACTCAAAAACTTTCAACACAGCATCAACGTTCAGTGGTCCGTAAATATGCGGATAAAGATCTCCGGCGGCAGATTCATACTTAATTTCTGCTTGCACTTTCTCAGAGTCAATCAACAGCAAAAGCAATCCTGTTTGTCCGACAAAAAATTTGTTGGCACTTCTAGTAACTTGCGGGAGTGTCGAACAGTGGATGAATCCTTCAGAGTCTAGGGTATCGCCGCGATAGGATTGAAGGTGTTTTGCTTCTTCCCACTGTTGGCTTTTAGCAATGTGAAATATAACGCTCATAATTGAATAATTTTAACGTAAAACAGTATTTTGTTAGATCCCCGACTTGTTTAAGCAGTCGGGGATCTGCTTTCCCAGGCAGAGCCTAGAAGATTAAAACACTAAAGTCCTTACTACAAAACTAGCACGATACGAGTACATCCGATCGCCCTAATACTCTCAGATCTTCCTCGTCAAGTTCCACTGGCGTACCGCTGCGAATCAGTTCCACAAAATTTTCATTCGGCACCATAATGCACAAAGTGTACAAACGTTCACTCTCGGTATTCTCAATTAGGTGAGTGCCCGTTGGAGGCACTAACAAACTATCTCCCGGTTGAATACTAACTGTTTTGCCGTCGCAGGTTGCTTGCCCTCTTCCTTTGAGTACAAAAAACATTTCTACTGCGAATTGATGGCGGTTGGGAGGAGTTTTACCGCCCGCATCGAAAATCTCCACGCAAACAGTTAATGACACATTAGCTGTTGCCGGATCGAAGACGATCGCTAATCGATTAGTATCGCCCGGACTGATGCGAAATGCTTGGTAGTCTTTCGGAGACTTTATAACAGGAATCACGCACTGGTTTGTCATTTTTTTATTGTTAGTTGTCAGTGGTTATGTTTCTGCTGTCATTAGTGAGAATCCAGAGTCATTAGTCCGCCGCTCAACCTCCAAAGTTTATTGATTTTACAGGAGAGTTCGCTGTCAGAGCAGGAAGCGATATATATAGGCTTTGCTGTGCGGGACTCTCGCACTCCTAAAAAACGCTTTTTACACTCCAGAGGGATACTCCCCCTGATGACTGCTATTTAATTGCTTCTAACATAGCCTGAGAATCAGACAAAAAACCAAAACATTGTTTAACGTTATAAAGAGTAGCTTGCCAGCAATACTCGGGAGATGTCGTAGCTGTACAATCTTTGACTAAAATACAGTCGTAACCGAGGAAATTAGCATCTTGCAGTGTAGCCATGACGCACTGATCGGCGTTTACTCCTCCGAAGAAAAGTGTAGTTCTGCCGAGGTTCCGCAAGATACTATCTAAAGGAGTATCCCAAAAGCCACTCATCCGATATTTGTCCACACAAATATCCTCGGGTTTGGGTTCCAATTCATCGACAACCTGCGCCGCCCAACTCCCTGCCATCAGTACAGGTGCGCGGTTTTTTGGCAGCGGATCTCCCAAACCTACGCCGTCGCCTGTGGGATTGTAAACGTGACGGGAAGCTGCACTAATATTGAGCAAGTCGGGGCGGTTTCCCCAGTTTATCCAAATAATTGGCATGGCGTGCGATCGCAATTTTGGCAGCAAATTTATTAAAGGATTAATTGGAGTTCTGGCGGGCGTTACATCTACGCCAATATGCGCTAGCCAACCGTCGGGATGACAAAAATCATTTTGCATATCTATCACCAACATTGCTGCTTTGGCTAAGTCCAAACGCAGGGTTTTAGTTTCTGTTTCCAGAGTAACAGGTTGAGGTGCGATCGGCGATCTGGTGATGTCGGCAATTTTGGCATCAACTTTCCAAGCATTCGGCGGTACACCCAAGGTGCGGAGAGAATCAGGATTCATAGGAATTTTGACTCAAAAACAATTTCAAGTTTATAACAATTTGATTGTTACTAACTTGTCATATCTTAAATATTTGCTAAGTTTAAGTATCCGCAGCCACTTTTTTAGAATTTTTAGGATTTATTAACTTTATTACAGTGGGGCGATCCCCAATGTTAGCGCCCTGGAATCATACAATAAAAATCGGATTGCTGAATACAGGTATGAATGGAAGATTTCGGAATTGCTATAAGTCAAGTAAGGTGAGTTTTGTAACATCAAGCGAAAAGTTGCTTCATACCGTGAATCAGCAACGCCGAATTTTCTTGTGGAACAGGCAAGATGCCTGTTCATAAAAGGATTATTGAGAATGGTGCAACATATGAGGTAAAACTGAAATATTGCATCATTTTGAATAAGCTTTTTAAGGGCGGGCTAGAAGCCCACCCCACAAGAAAAAAATTCACTCTTGTGGAACAGGCATCTTGCCTGTTGCTGAGAATGGTGCTATTGAGTGAGGTAAAATAGAACTCTCACAATAATCATATTTGCGAAAAATTGATGATTAAACTGCACAAATGGCAGCGGATACTGGCTTTAATAGTTGTTTTTGCGATCGCCCTTACCTCTGCCGCTATTTTATCCCCGCGCCTTTTGGCTCAAACCCCGCCCACAACCCCTACAACCGAATTGCGCGGCATCTGGCTGACTAACATTGACAGCGATGTTATTTTCTCCCGCAACAACATCATTGACGCTGTAAATCGACTCGATAAACTCAATTTTAATACCATCTATCCCACGGTTTGGCAAGGAGGCTATACGCTTTATCCGAGTGCTGCCGCCCAACGAGTATTAGGACAGTCGATCGACCCATCGCCCGGATTGAAAGACCGAGACATCCTCAAAGAAATTATAGCACAATCCCGCCCAAAAGATATAGCAGTAATCCCCTGGTTTGAGTTTGGTTTCATGGCTCCCGCCGAATCGGAATTAGCCACACTTCACCCCGAGTGGCTAGCGCAGCGACACGACGGTTCAACTATTTGGAAAGAAGGCCAACACGAGCGAGTTTGGCTGAATCCCTTTCATCCCCAAGTGCAGCAATTTATCTTAGATTTAATCCTAGAAGTTGTCGATAATTATGATATAGATGGCATTCAATTTGACGACCATTTCGGCTTGCCAGTAGAATTTGGCTACGAGCCGTTAACAGTGTCAATGTATCAGGAACAAATCAAAAGCCCTCCCTCCGACGACGCCCGCGAAACCTTCTGGGTGCGCTGGCGCGCTGACAAAATCAACGACTTCGTGGGCAGAGTTTCCCGCGCTGTCAAATCCCGCAAACAAAAATGTATTGTTAGCTTATCTCCGAACCCTTTTCACTTTGCTTTGCCCGCCCACTTGCAGGACTGGTTTACCTGGGAAAGACGTGGCTACATCCAAGAAATTGTGTTGCAGGTTTATCGCAGCGATATCAAGCGTTTTAGTGCCGAACTGGAACGGGAAGAAGTCAAACTGGCTAAACTTCACATTCCAACTGCGATCGGCATTTTAACTGGTCTTAAAAATAATTCCGTGCCCCTAAAACAAATTCAAGAACAAGTGCAAGAAGTGCGAAAAAGAGATTTCGCTGGCGTGTCGTTCTTTTTCTACGAAAGTTTGTCGAATTGGGCTAGCGAAACCCCCGAACAGCGCAATTCGGCATTGCAAGAATTCTTTCCCACAAAAATGCAGCGCCCGCCATCCGAAGGCACAATTTGAAACCTACGGTTAAAATGAGAAAAAGCATACAGCGCTTAGGAATTGTTATTTTATCTTTGACCGCTTTCCTAACAATTGGCTATCTCACTCCCAGAAAGTGGGGAAATTACTCGCAAGCAGATTGCACAATCTCTCTATACATTTCCAACGAAGGCATCCACACCGAAATCATCGTTCCAGTTAAAAATGAATATTTTGACTGGAATCAATTTTTACTGCTAACCGAAATAGGGCGGTATGCCACTTCGGATTATAAATATTTGTCTTTTGGGTGGGGAGATCGAGCTTTTATGCTGGAAACTCCCACATCAGAAAGTATCAACCCAGTTACAGCTTTCAAGGCGCTATTTCTCCTTACTCCCTCTACTCTACACGTTCAAGGTTATCGGGTTCTCCCCCTAAAAATTGAAACCAAATGTATTAAGATTAGCGGGAAAAATTATCTGATGCTGGTAAATTTTATTAAAAATTCATTCCAATTAGACGCAGCAGGTAAGAAAATGAAAATTAGCTACGGCTACGGTAACAGCGACAGTTTTTATGAAGCAAAAGGCAGTTACTATATTTTAAGAACTTGCAACGACTGGACGGCCGCAGCTTTGCAAAAAGCCGATGTCAATACTCCTTTATGGTCTACGCTTTCTTCGGCGATTATGTTTCATTTAAATAGCGGTTGCGAATGTCAAAAATAAATTGTAATGGATAATACCATTTTAGATTTTAGATTTTAGATTTTAGAATTCGGAATGAATGATTGTGTATGGGTTGAGAGATTGCCTAAAGTTGCATTCTTTTTTTTAGCTGGTATAATTACCAATTTGAGGAAAAATTATGAATGTAATTCCAGCGATCGACTTATTGGATGGAAAATGCGTCAGATTGTATCAGGGAGACTACGCGAAGTCTCAAACTTTTAACGACAACCCCGTCGAAGTCGCCAGACAGTGGGTAAATGAAGGCGCAACCATGCTGCATTTAGTAGACCTCGACGGCGCTAAAGCAGGTCATCCAGTCAACCAAGCAGCCATTGAAGCGATCGTCCGATCCGTAGACGTTCCCTGTCAAGTAGGTGGCGGAATGCGCGATCGCACTTCTGTTGCTGCTATCCTCAATTTAGGCGTCCGGCGCGTCATTCTCGGCACTGTCGCCGTCGAACAACCGCAATTAGTCGGCGAATTGTGCGCCGAATTTGCCGGCCGAATTCTGGTTGGTATTGATGCCAGAAATGGTCTAGTTGCGACTAGAGGCTGGCTAGAAACTTCGGAAGTTTTAGCAACAGAATTGGCGCAACAAATGGCCGAGTTAGGCGCTGCTGAAATTATTTACACCGACATTCACCGCGACGGTACTATGGAAGGGCCGAATTTGGAATCTTTGCGCGAAATTGCTAACGCTATTTCGATTCCGGTGATTGCTTCCGGTGGCGTTAGTTCGATCGCAGATTTGTTAAGTTTGCTGGCTTTGGAACCAATTGGTGTCAAAAGTGCGATCGTCGGTAGGGCAATTTATACCGGCGATATCTTGCTAAAAGAAGCAATTCAAGCAGTCGGACAAGGGCGGTGGCAGGATGTACCGCCAGATTTGGGTTCTTCAAGTTTTGCTTGATAGTCATGTCGAGTTAACTGGCTACCCAATATGTAACAGTTATCAATTTTCCGACTCACAATCAACAGTCAACAGTCAACAGTCAGCGTAGAATCGTCTTTCTTACCATCCTCGTACCCATGTTTTTGAACCATACAATTACAGCTTTAAGTTCTGGGATGGCATCCCTAGTTGCTCCCATACCTTTGTTAGCAACAGTCGAGGCAGAAAATTCGCCGATCGTTATGAGCGGAGTTTTGCTCACTTTGGTAGTGATTTATATCGCCAGTAAAATCGGCGCGGAAGTGGCTCTAAAGTTTGATTTTCCGCCGGTTTTGGGTGAACTTGTAGCTGGGGTGATTATTGGAATATCTGCTTTACACCTGGTCATTTTTCCCGGAAGCGGGCTGTCAGCCTCAGACTCAGGGATTATGACAGTTCTGCAATCGATTAATCATCTGTCTCCTGCTGCCCTCACAAGTGTCTTTGAATCCCAGAGTGAAGTCATTTCAGTGCTAGCTGAATTAGGCGTGATTATTCTGCTGTTTGAAATTGGCTTAGAGTCGGATCTCAAACAACTCAAGCAAGTCGGAATTCAAGCTACCGTTGTCGCCTGCGTAGGTGTGGCAGTTCCCTTTGCCGCTGCTACTGCGGGCTTGATGATAATTTTCCACACTCCGGCAATTCCAGCAATTTTTGCGGGGGCTGCTTTGACGGCAACCAGCATTGGAATTACATCGAAAGTGTTGTCTGATTTAGGACAACTGAACTCTAAAGAAGGTCAAATTATTGTCGGTGCGGCGGTGATTGATGATGTGTTGGGAATTATTGTCCTGGCTGTTGTCGCCAGTTTAGCCAAAACCGGTGAGATTGATGTTGTTAATGTCATCTATTTGATTGTCAGTGCAACTGTTTTTCTGCTAGGTTCGATTCTGTTGGGCGGTGTCTTCGACAAAACCTTCTCGGCGGTGGTGGTTCAACTCAAAACTCGCGGCAATATTATCATCCCGGCATTTATTTTTGCCTACTTCATGGCTTTTCTGGGCAACGCAATTCATCTGGAAGCAATTTTGGGTGCGTTTGCGGCTGGTTTGGTGTTGGATGAAAGCGATGCCCGCCTGGAGTTGGATGAAATGGTGAAACCCATCGCCGATTTATTTGTACCCATCTTCTTTGTGACGGTGGGGGCTCGGGCGGATTTGGGGGTTTTGAACCCAACAGTGCCGGATAATCGGGCGGGACTTGTGATTGCCGTATTTTTGATAGTGGTTGCTATTTTGGGCAAGATCGTAACAGGTTGGGTGGTGTTTGGTCAGCCGGGAATCAATCGATTGGCGATCGGAGTGGGGATGATTCCTCGGGGCGAAGTCGGGTTAGTGTTTGCCGGCATCGGTTCTGCGAGTGGGGTTTTGGATAAACCGTTAGAAGTCTCGATTATTATCATGGTGATTCTAACCACATTTTTAGCTCCGCCTTTTCTGCGGATTGCTTTTGGCGATACGGTAGTGCCTCCTGCTAGTGGAATACTTTCTAGCGAGAAAATCGTTTGATTGAGGGAATTTGAGTCTGGGCGATCGACTCATTTAGAAACAAATGTCGACGGCGCCAAAGCAGGGCATCCAGTCAACCAAGCAGCCATTGAAGCGATCGTCCGATCCGTAGACGTTCCCTGTCAAGTAGGCGGGGGAATGCGCGATCGCGCTTCTGTTGCTGCTATCCTCAATTTAGTCGTCCGGCGCGTCATTCTCGGCACTGTCGCCGTCGAACAACCGCAATTAGTCGGCGAATTGTGCGCTGAATTTCCCAGCCGAATTCTGGTTGGCATCGACGCCAGAAATGGTTTAGTTGCTACTAAAGGCTGGCTAGAAACTTCGGAAGTTTTAGCAACAGAATTGGCGCAACAAATGGCCGAGTTAGGGGCGGCTGAAATTATTTACACCGACATTCACCGCGACGGTACTATGGAAGGGCCGAATTTGGAATTTTTGCGCGAAATTGCTAACGCTATTTCGAGTCCGGTGATTGCTTCCGGCGGCGTTAGTTCGATCGCAGATTTGTTAAATTTGCTGGCTTTGGAACCAATTGGTGTCAAAAGTGCGATCGTCGGTAGGGCAATTTATACCGGCGATATCTTGCTAAAAGAAGCAATTCAAGCAGTCGGACAAGGGCGGTGGCAGGATGTACCGCCAGATTTGGGTTCTTCGAGTTTTGCTCGATCGTCTGAATCCTTTTGCCCGCATTAAAAAAACCGGAACGCTTCAGTTTGTGTGCGTCCCGGAGTGTCTGGTTTCAACGTCTTTTTTACTATCATCGCAACCATGTTTTTGAACCATACAATTACAGCTTTAAGTTCTGGGATGCCATCCCTAGTTGCTCCCATACCTTTGTTAGCAACAGTCGAGGCAGAAAATGCGCCGATCGTCCTCAGTGCAGTTTTGCTCAGTTTGGTAGTGATTTATCTCGCCAGTAAATTAGGCGCGGAAGTGGCTCTAAAGTTTGATTTTCCCCCGGTTTTGGGTGAACTTGTAGCAGGGGTAATTGTTGGCGTATCTGCTTTACACCTGGTCGTTTTTCCCGGAAGCGGTCTGTCAGCCACAGACTCAGGGATTATGACAGTTCTGCAATCGATTAATCATCTGTCTCCTGCCGCCCTCACAAGTGTCTTTGAATCGCAGAGTGAAGTCATTTCAGTGCTAGCTGAATTAGGCGTGATTGTTCTGCTGTTTGAAATTGGTTTGGAGTCGGATCTCAGACAACTAAAAGAAGTGGGGGTTCAAGCCGTCGTTGTCGCTTGTGCCGGCGTGGGAGTTCCCTTTGCCGCCGGTACTGCGGGCTTGATGATAATTTTCCACACTCCGGCGATTCCGGCGATTTTTGCGGGGGCTGCTTTGACGGCAACTAGCATCGGAATTACGTCAAAAGTTTTGTCGGAATTAGGACGGCTGAAATCTAAAGAAGGTCAAATCATTGTCGGTGCGGCGGTGATTGATGATGTGCTGGGAATTATTGTCTTGGCTGTTGTCGCGAGTTTAGCGAAAACCGGTGAGATTGATGTTGTTAATGTCATTTATTTGATTGTCAGTGCAAGTGTCTTTCTACTGGGTTCGATTCTGTTGGGCGGCATCTTTAACAAAAGCTTCACTGCGGTGGTGGAGAAACTCAAAACTCGCGGCAATATTGTGATTCCCGCCTTTATTTTTGCCTTGTTCATGGCGTTTCTGGCCAATGCAATTCATCTCGAAGCGATTTTGGGTGCCTTTGCTGCGGGCTTGGTTTTGGATGAAAGCGATGCGCGCAATGAGTTGGATGAATTGGTGAAACCCATCGCCGATATAGTTGTACCCATCTTCTTTGTGACGGTGGGAACTCGGGCGGATTTGGGGGTTTTGAACCCAACAGTGCCGGATAATCGGGCTGGTCTTTTGATTGCTGCTTTTTTGATAGTGGTTGCTATTTTGGGCAAGCTGGTGACTGGTTGGGTGGTGTTTGGTCTGCCTGGAATCAATCGATTGGCAATCGGAGTGGGGATGGTTCCTCGGGGCGAAGTCGGGTTAGTGTTTGCCGGCATCGGTTCCGCGAGTGGGGCTTTGGATAAACCGTTAGAAGTCTCGATTATTATCATGGTGATTCTGACAACTTTTTTGGCTCCGCCTTTTCTGCGGATTGCCTTTGGCGATACGGTAGAGCCTCCAGCTACTGGGGAACCTTCTAGCGAGCAAATCGTTTGATTAGCGGGTGATATTAAGTCTGTTTTGAGGTGGTTGGGGGCGATCGGCTGGTATTGAACCACTTTCCGGCGATCGTCTCCATTGCTACTCATTCGCCTCCAGGTTATGTTGCATTTCCGCACCAACGGCACCAGCCGCCGCATCTAAAATTTCTAGCTCTGCGTTTGACATATTTTGTCGATCGACCAGGCTGCGGTTTTGACTGAGCTTATAGTTGCCTTCCCACCGAGTAAAAGTCCTCTCAAAACCCACAATGCCGTTCATAAAACCTTCACGAAACCTGTTCGAGAAACTATCCCAGTGCTATTTGTAGCTAGCTTCACAGGTGTCTATTATCAGAAACGCTATAGCCATCCTAAATCATTTGTGAATTTCTTACTCCCTCCCCTTACTAAGGGGAGGGTTGGGGTGGGGTAAAAAATTTACGACTCATGTAGGATTGCTATATATATGAATGCGATCGCAGTTATTTACCAACAATTGCTACAGCACCGCTTTGTAACACAGGAATTTCAATGCGGAACTCTGTTCCTTGATGGGGTTGAGAAAAGCACTGGAGTAAGCCACCGTGCTTGTCAACTACAATTTGATAGCTGATGGATAGCCCTAATCCAGTTCCTTTACCAGTTGGTTTTGTGGTGAAGAAGGGATTGAACACCTGTTGTCTAACAGTTTCCGTCATTCCAGGTCCATTGTCTTGAATTTGAATCACCGCGTTTTTACAATGACCGGACCCAGTTTCGTTTGTGACTAACTTAGTCCTAATAGTGATGCGACTGGGATTCTGTTGGATGTCTTTTGGATCGCGCTGATTGTCGTAGTTTTCTAAAGCATCGATCGCATTTGCCAGAATATTCATAAAGACTTGGTTCAACTGTCCGGCATAGCACTCTACTCGCGGTAAGTCACCGTACTCTTTGACAATTTCAATAGCAGGATGACCCGGATTTGCCTTCAGTCGATTTTGCAAAATCATCAATGTGCTCTCAATTCCCTCGTGGATATCAACTGGCTTCTTTTCTGCCTCATCCAGCCGCGAAAAGTTTCGCAGCGACAGGACAATTTGACGAATGCGATCGGCTCCGACCTTCATTGAACTCAGAATTTTGGGCAAATCTTCACTAATGAAGTCCAGCTCGAACTCTTCAATTTTTTCCTCAATTTGGGTATTAGTTGGATAGGTTTGCTGGTAAAGCTGAATCAACTTTAGTAAATTTTGCGTGTAGTCGGCAGTATGGCTCAGGTTGCCATAGATAAAGTTAACTGGATTATTAATTTCGTGAGCAACACCAGCCACCAGTTGCCCCAAACCTGACATTTTCTCTGCCTGAATAAGCTGTGCCTGAGTTTGCTGTAAGGTTTTGAGTGCAACCTCAGCTTCATCTTTTGCTTGCCTTAAAGCAGCTTCGGCTTGCTTGCGCTCAGTAATATCCAGTGCCAAAGATGCAACTCCAACAATATTTTCACCATCCCCTATTAAAGGCGTATTGAACCATTCGCAAATAATGATTTTGCCGTTTTTCGTAATATTTTCGTTGACAGTGTAGTTTCCTTGGCCCTGCATCACCAAATCGTTCATAACTCGATCGACGAGCTCTCTGGCAGATGCAGGCACAATTAATTCTGCGGGATGGTGTCCGATCGCCTCTGTAGCCGTGTAACCATAAATCTTCTCTGACGCTGGATTCCAGGCCGTGACTTGAAAGTTTAAATCCCATTCCACAACTGCCAGTGCAGTTTGGCGGAATAGAAAAGATAGCCGCTGTTCCGACGCTTTGAGTTCTTCTTCTGCCTGTTTCCGTTGAGTAATGTCAATTCCTGTTGTGATGATGTACTCAATTTCACCTCGATCGTCCACTAAAGCAGTATCTGACCAGGCAATGAGCCTGAGTTGTCCATCTTTGCTCACCCAACTGCCTTCATACTGCTGGGGAAAATTACCAGATTGTAAAGACTCAAAAGCAGTTTTGGCAAGTCCTGCTAAGTCTGAGTTCGGGAACAAGTCCCAAATGTAGCGCCCTTTCACTTCACTAAACGAGTAATGAGTCGTTTGTTCGCAAGCTCGGTTAAAGCGAACGATTTGTCCCTGCGGGTCGAGCACAACTACCAGGGCACCTGCAATTTCAAGAATAGCTGAAACAAAATTGCGTTCGACTTCAACTGCTTTAATCAGTTCCTCTAACTGGGTTGCCATATTGTTAAAGGCGATCGCCAATGTCCCCAATTCGTTTTGGCTGTGGATGTTGACCCGTGCCTCTAATTGCCCCGCACTGAGTTCACTAGCTGCCGTCGTTAAGTGCTGGAGGGGCACCACAATTTGCCGACGAATAAATAGATACCCAATGCCAACAGCGACGATCGTCACCACCGCCAATGAGCCTCCCATAACTGAGAGCATTTGGTAAACGGGAGCATACGCCTCAGCCGTTGGCAGTTCTACAACCACATTCCACTTGACGCTCCGAACTAAGGCACTGGCTCCCAATACTTCTACCTGCTTTAGACCTTGATAAACCTTAAGGCGTTTAGTATCTTCGGATGCTTTCAAGAATTGAAAAAACGGACGCTTAGAAATATCTTGAAGTTGAAAAATTTCTGGCTTACGAGCCTTTTGAGCAATGAGAAAATTACGCTCATCAACTACATAAACATAACCCGTCTTGCCCACCTCCGTTTGGGAAACAACAAACCACAGAAAGTTGAGATTTACCTGCGCTAATAGCACCCCATCTACCTCATCTCGCTCATTCCGAATCGGAACCGCCAGAATGGTGGTTAGTTGGTTGGTTTGAGGATTAATTTCTACAGGATTCACATAATCTTCCTGTTGTTTAAAGGCACGAATAAACAGTGGCGAATTGGCGGGATTTTCTAACTTGAGCGGTTCGTAGGGTGAAACTGACGCCACAACTTGTCCCTTCCGGTTCAAAATGGCAACGGCTTCATAAGCATCATTATGACGAGCCAACCCTTCCAACAGGCTCTGCTGCACTTGAGGTTGAAAGTTGGTGAGTCCTTTGACCCTAGCTAAATAGCTCAGTCTTTGTTTCAAGCCATCTAGATAATTATCAATCTGCCCTCGTGCTGTCTGACTACGCTCTTCTTGGAGCGAGCGCGATTGCTGGATCTGCGCCTGAAAGCTGAGGTAGATCAGCAAGCCACCAGTGGGCAGTAAGCTCAGGAGAACCAAAAATATCAAACCATAGCGGAGCTGATTTGCAATAGATAAGAAGCGTTGCCACGGATGAGAACGGGAGCTTCTGGCAATCGGCAGAACGCGATCGTTGCGTTGATTGTTCATCGGACTTAGGACAAATAACGGTAAATCAATTCATCGGCGCACTAAGGACAAACATCAATTTTGCCAGTCGTCACAGCTTCTCGAACGGTCTTGAAAGTTTCCTCTTCCTGAGACGTGAGAGTACCGCGGAAAGGGGCAAAGTCGTAGATTTTTTCCTTGAGCCCAAACTTGTAAAGTTTTCCTTCCCAGCGACCTTCCTGGGTTAACACGGCCGCATTTAGCACCAGATTGGGAATGTCCTGCAGAACGCTAGTTAGGACTTTGGCGGGAGCCAGTTCGTACTGATCCTTTGCCCAACCAATCACAAAGACTCCTGGCTTTTGCGTAACGGCTTTTAGCGCGGCTAACCCTGCCTCATCCGCGTTGATTGCCAAAACATCTACTCCAGAGGCAACCATATCCGTTGCGACTTTGGTGGCTTTGTGCGTATCGCTCCAAGTGTTGAGAAAAGCCGTCGAGGCTTGAACAGAGGGATTCGTTGCCTTCACTCCCCGCCTAAACAAGGCTTCTTCTTCTTTATAAACCGGATAAGGTGCACCCACAATATAGCCAACTTTATGGCTTTTGGTCTTCATGGCAGCCAAAGCGCCTGTGAGGTACCCCACCTCACCCGATCGAAAGGCAACAGCCCCCAAATTTCTGTTATTCCCTGGATGCGTTGTAATCAGGGCAAATTTCGTTCGCGGAAATTCTTTAGCGACCTTTTCGGCAGTTGTGGAATAGGCACCACTGGCTGCAATTACCAGGTCATAGCCTGACTGGGCATATTTGCCAATGGCAGCTTCACTATGTTCACCGTCAATACTGCCACTAAAGTCTACCTGAGCATTAAATTTATCTTTGATTAGGTTTAACCCTTCAAAGCAGGCTTGAGCCCAACTGTTGTTATCTTTAGGTCCTGTCGTGACCAACCCCACTCTAAAGGTGCTAGAGGTACTTGCTTCAGGGGAATAGTTTACGTTCGGAGTCGATCGACTGCAACTGAGCGCAAAAAATAGAGCTAGAGCCGCCAGAGTCATTTGTTTGAAAAGAGATTGAATTTGCATAATAGCTTTTCGCAGCAACATTACTTTTTCTACCCGATAAATTTGTTGAACGGTATCCTGGGGGGGTGACAAAGAGGTCTACGAGATAGACTGTATAAGGGTTGCAGCCCGCATACCTTGTTGGTAAAAGCG
>NZ_JAUBPO010000021.1:0-73768 GCF_036700785.1 Microcoleus sp. S28C3
ACTCCCCCCTCTGCTTTTAATCCACCACTTTTAGCTATCCTACCCGATTGGCAAAAAGATCTCAAATGGGTTCTATAGAACCCATTTGACATCTTTGAGGCTGCGTGTCGATCGCCCGTTATCTGTCGATCGTCCGTTATCTGTCGATCGTCCGTTATCTGTCGATCGTCCGTTATCTGTCGATCGCCCGTTGTCTGTCGATCGTCCGTTATCTGTCGATCGCCCGTTGTCTGTCGATCGTCAAAAGCTCTCAAATGGGTTCAAAGAACCGCTATTGACAGGATGCTCTTTTATATCTTGCCCTTTTTGTCAAGTACAATTTATACCAAATTAGATGAGCTTACCCTGAGAAGTAGAGTTGCTTCTCATCCTGATGCTGTCGTCAAATCGAGGTGAAATCAACTGGCTGTGCATATTCTGCACAATTGTGTCCCAGTAGGTGATTCAGCTTTTGGGGAGATGTCTAATGTTTCTGCTCCCAATGACAACATGAGTAATTTTTACTAAATTCTGTCAGCTCTGGAAATAGCGATCGCCTCTCGGGGCAATTATACAAAATATAAACATTTTGTCAATGCGTAAGTCCTAGCGGCTTCTCTTAATTTTTATTGATTGGCTGGGGGAACTGCGAGGATGAAAATCATAATTTCTCCAAGGGCGTTGATAAATCCTGCATTGAACCGTCGCTATATAGCGCGTCTAAATGAAGGGTCTCATTGACCGAATAGAGACGTTTCCTGCTACGTCGGTTTAGTCTCCCATAAATTTGTTAATTCCTACGCTCTCCCTTTAGGCTAAAGGAATTTCAATAATGAACTCTGTCCCAACACCCTGTTCTGAAAAGCAACTCAGTTGACCATCATGTTTTTCTACAACAATCTGATGGCTAATCGATAAACCCAGTCCCGTACCTTTTTCTGCTGGCTTGGTTGTAAATAGATAATCAAATATTTTAGTGCATACCTCTTCCGGCATTCCCAAACCGTTATCTTTAATGTGAATAATGGCGACATTTCGGTGGCGGTCAACTTCAGTGTGAATCATAATTTGTCTTGGATTTACTTTAATTTCTTCCAAGTTTTGCTTCAGAAGAGAATCTTCTAAGGCATCAATTGCATTCGCAATAATGTTAATAAATACCTGATTTAGCTGTCCGGGATAGCACGGTACTAAAGATAAATTCCCATATTCTTTAACTACTTCTATTTTCGGACGTTTATCATTTGCTTTTAATCGATGTTGGAGAATTAGTAATGCACTGTCAATCCCTTCATGGAGGTTAGCTTCTACTTTTGATGTACTATCAGCGCGGGAAAAAGTCCTTAAAGATACACTAATTTGACGAATCCGTTCTACGCCCACTTTCATGGATGAAATAAGCTCGGGTAAGTCTTGTATTAGATACTCTAAATCCACTTCTTCGGCACGAGTTGCGATCGCTGCACCTGGAGAGGGAAACTGTTGCTGATAAAGATGAACAATTTCTAATAAATCTTGAATATAAGTTTCAGCATGAGTCAGGTTTCCCTTGATAAAGCCTACTGGATTATTAATTTCATGAGCCACTCCAGCCACTAATTGACCGAGGGTAGACATTTTTTCGCTTTGGATTAATTGGAGTTGAGCTTGTTGTAGGGTCTGTAGAGCTTGTTTGAGTTCAGAGGTTCGGTCTTCAACTCGTTTTTCTAATTCTTGATTCAATTGTTGTAAAGTTTTTTCTAAAGTCGTTTTTTCTTCAATTTTTTCTTGGAGCAATTGATTTTTGCTTGCCAGATCTTTGGTCAAGTTTCGCAACTCTAAATGAACTTGAATTCTAGCTAATACTTCTTCTTTTTGAAAGGGTTTAGTGATATAATCTACAGCCCCAAGGCTCAAACCTTTGACTTTTTGATCGGTGTTGCCAAGAGCCGTCATAAAAATGATCGGGATTCCTGAAGTTGACGGGTTACTTTTCAGTCGAGAACACGTTTCAAATCCGTCAATTCCCGGCATCATTATATCTAATAAAATTAAATCGGGGGTGACATATTCTATTTTTTGCAGCGCACTTTCTCCATCTTGAGCTACTAAAACTTCTAGTCCTGCCTCATCTAAAACGTTAAAGATAACACCTAAGTTTGTAGGATTATCATCTACAATTAAGAGGGTGTTTTTTGAGAAAGATAAATTATTCATAAAGCTTTAGCCTTCTCCTTGGTTTTTAATTATAAGCCGCGTAGCGTCCTGACTATCTAATCTGCCAGTTTGCAGAGCCAATCTGCAGCAGGATTTTTCAATTATAAGCTGCGTGACGTTCTGACTATCTAGGGGTCTGGAAAAAATTAACCTTGTCCCATTGGTGTATCATCATATTATAGTTCAACGAGGATGCTAAGCAATGTAATCTTTTTTATTTTCACCTAAAGTTTTTGTAACGCACTCTAGTCTTATGGCTTTCCTATCCCTTTCTCTACAGAAGAGTCCTACGTCTGGTGAAGATTCTCTGGCTCTATAGTATAGACAAATACATTATTATTAGAAAGTTATGTATACAAATGTTTCTAAATTCCGCAAAATGCCGCTACGCCGTGTCTTAATTGTTCCTTTTGTTTTACAAATCTTTACAGCCGTAGGGTTAACCGGATATTTTTCGTTACAAAATGGACAGAAAGCTGTGAATGATGTAGCGGCACAGTTGCGCCGTGAAATTGCCACGAGAATTGAGCAGAATTTGCATACCTATCTAGCGGTTCCCCATTTAGTTAATCAAATTAATGCAGATGCTATTAGTATGGGTCAATTTAGCCTAGACAACCTGGCAGTATGGGAGCGTCATTTTTGGCAACAAAAAAATCGCTTTAATAGCGTAGATGGTCTGACAATTATCAATGAAAAAGGCAAAGGTGTATCTATTATTAGTAACGATGAAAGAAAGCGAGTCATTCAAGCAACAAGTCCAACCAAGCTGAACCAAGTATTCATGTATTTGGCTGGTAGTCAAGGAGAAAGAATAAAATTAATCAAAGTGGTTAAAAATTTCGATCCCCGAAGAATTACAGCTTACAAAGAAAGCATGGAAGCTGGCAAACCTACCTGGACTAAAATACATTTTGGTGAAATTATTATCACCCCTATAATGACAGCAGGGCAACCAGTTTTTGATAAAAATGGAAAAGCTACTGGTGTCTTGTTAACTACTCTACGTTTATCCCTAATTGGGGATTTTTTGCAAACTCTAAAAGTTGGAAAAACAGGACAAACTTTTATTATCGATCGAAGCGGAATGCTAGTGGCAACTTCTACATCAGAAAAACCATACCGAAATAGGCAAAGATTTCCAGCCACTGACAGCAAAGATATTTTAACCAAAGCTAGTGCAAAATATTTAACAGAGCGATTTAACAATCTCAAGGAAATTAAAGCTTCTCAGCAGTTAGAGTTTTTAGTGAACGGACAAAAACAATTCGTACAAGTTGTTCCTTTTCAAGATGGTAAAGGTATTGATTGGTTAATTGTAATTGCGGTTCCAGAAAATGATTTTATGGAACAAATTAACACGAGTAGACATACGACGATTTTATTATGTCTTTTAGCACTATTTTTGGCAACTGTTTTGGGAATTGTGACTTCTGAATGGATAGCCCGACCGATTCGGCGTTTGGGTAAAGCCACAAGCGCGATCGCTGGTGGCGACTTCGAGCAAAAAGTAACGGCTTCCTCCGTTAAAGAAATCAGCGCTTTAGCGACTTCTTTCAATTTAATGAGCCAGCAACTCAAGCAGTCCTACGCACAATTAGAAGATTATTCGCACTCCTTAGAACAAAAAGTCGCAGAAAGAACTCAAACATTAGAGCAAGAAATGGGCGATCGCCAACAGATACAAGAGACACTCCGGCAAAGCGAAGAAAGGTATCAATTAACTCTAGAAAGCGTTAATGAAGGCATCTGGGACTGGCGAATCCAAACAAACACCATCTATTTTTCACCCCAATGGAAAGCCATGTTAGGCTATGAAGACAACGAAATTATTAACCTATTTAGCTCTTGGGAAGCACTGGTTCACCCCGATAATTTACAGCCGATATTAAACTCTTTAGAAGACTATTTAAAAAGTGGAACTAACGAACCTTATAGTTGGGAATTTCAGATGCGGCACAAAAACGGTAGCTACAGGTGGATACTATCGCGAGGTCGGGTTGTCGAGCGAGATGCGGAAGGCCAACCCCTACGTTTAGTCGGCTCTCACACCGATCTTACCGATCGCAAACAAACGGAAATAGAATTGCAAATAGCCAAGGAAGCTGCCGACGCTGCGAACAAAGCCAAAAGCGAATTTTTGGCAAACATGAGCCACGAACTTCGCACGCCCCTCAACGGTATATTGGGCTACGCTCAAATCCTCATGCGTTCAAAAAATTTAGACTCTCAAGATCTGAGCGGTCTGAAAATTATTCATCAGTGTGGCTCTCATTTGCTCACTTTAATTAACGACATCCTCGACTTTTCTAAAATCGAAGCTAGGAGAATAGAACTTTACCCGACGCAATTTGATTTTTGGGCATTTTTAGAAGATGTCAGCCAAATCTTTCGCCTCAGATCGGAACAAAAAGCCATCAGTTTTATTTGTCAATTTGACTCTTCCTTACCCACCAACCTGCAAGGGGATGAAAAACGCTTAAGGCAGATTTTAATTAATCTATTAGGTAATGCTGTAAAATTTACCGATCGAGGGGGCGTTACTTTCAAAGTTCAACTCATAAAATCAGTAGCCTTAGAACCTAACCCAAAGGAATTAAACGCCATCAACACTATCCGCTTTCAAATTGAAGATACTGGAGTTGGGATCGGCGAACAGCAAATGCAGAAAATTTTTAAACCTTTTGAACAGGCAGGTAATACCAATAAGATGTCAGAAGGGACAGGTTTGGGATTGGCAATTAGCTTAAAAATTATTGAACTGATGGGTGGCAGTATTCGAGTTAACAGTCAGTTAAATGCTGGCAGCCAATTTTGGTTTGATTTAGATTTACCTTCTGCTAGTAAATGGGAATCGGCAATTCAGCTACAAGATGCGATCGCTGGCTATCAGGGAACTAAATTGAAAATTCTCGCAGTTGACGATAAGTGGGAAAATCGCTTGGTGCTGGTTAATTTGTTAGCACCACTTGGCTTTGAAGTGCTAGAAGCTGCTAATGCCAAAGAAGCTTTAAAACAAGTCAATCGTAGCCAATTCAATGCCATTATTACTGATTTAGTCATGCCAGAAATGGATGGTTTCGAGTTAGTAAGCCGTCTCCGATCTCAACCTAAATTTCAAGATTTAGTGATTATCGTTTCTTCAGCTAGCGTGTTTGAAGCTGACCAGCATAAGAGTTTAGATATGGGCGCAAATGCTTTTTTACCCAAACCCCTACAGGCGGCTGAGTTATTTGCATTGCTACAAAAGCATTTAGGGATATCTTGGGTATATCAAGAATTACCTCACCTCAATCAAAATGTCAATCAATCCGTACAATTAGATTCAGCTTCTTCGTTAGTACCTCCCCCAGATGAAGAACTGGTCATTTTATACGATTTGGTTATGAGAGGTAATTTAAAAGCAGTGACTAAACAAGTTGAACAGTTAAAAAAATTGGATGCAAAATATATTCCCTTTGCCGAACGGGTAGGTGAATTGGCTGCAAGCTTTCAGGAAAAACAATTACGGTTATTTATCAACGATTACAAAGCCGATAACAAAAATAAAATTGATGATTGAAAATAACGCGATATTATTTCAATTATAAGCCTATAAATCGCGTGGCGTTATGACTATCTAAGGGGCGAGAAAAAAAGTAACCTTGTCCGAAAATACATCCTAGTTCTCGAATAATTTCTATTTGTTCTTGAGTTTCCAATCCTTCAGCAACAATTTCCATATTTAAATTTTTACCTAATAATATAATTGTTTGAATTAAACTTGTATCGTTGGGATTTCGAGCCAGGTTTTGCAAAAAAGAACGATCTATTTTTAAAGTATCAATTGGCAGCTCTTTGAGTAAACTTAATGAAGAGTAGCCCGTACAAAAATCATCGATACATATACCAACACCCATAGCTTTTAAAAATTCAAAGTTTAAATTTGTTGTTTTTAATAGACAACTTTCAGTAATTTCTATATTTAAAGTGTTTTTATTTATACCAGTTTGTTGTAATATTTCTGCAATTTGTTCAAATAAATTAACTTGCTGGAATTGAATGGGAGAAAAGTTAACGTTCATTTTCAAAGGCAGGTCAGGCAATTCCTCTTGCCAACGTCTTAACTGGCTGCAAGCTTCCCGTAAAATCCACCAACCTAAAGGATTAATTAATCCTGTTTCTTCAGCAACAGGGATAAATTGATCGGGTGAAATCATGCCTTTGGGATGATTCCAGCGGATTAAAGCTTCAAAACCTTTAATTTCTCCAGTAATGAGGGAAACAATAGGTTGATAGTACAAGCAAAATTCTTGTTGAGAGATCGCTTTTCGCAAGTCTTGCTCCAGTTCGAGGCGTGCGATCGCATCTGCTTGCATCTGCGGATCGAAAACCTGATAGTTACCACTTCCCTGCTTTTTGGCTCGATACATCGCAATATCCACATCTCTAAGGATCTCCATCGGTTGTTGATAATTCATTGCACTAGAAGTTATACCAATACTCGCTTCTACAATCGCTTCGTAGTCATTAAACTTAAAGGGTAACTTGAACTGTTCTAATAGTTCTTGAGCAACTGTAATCCCTGTTTCTATTTCTACTAAAATCACAAATTCATCCCCACCCATGCGCGTTGCAGTTTGGGAAGATTTTAAACATCCTTGCATCCGATTTGCTACACACTTTAGTAGGTCATCTCCTGCTAAATGTCCCAGGCTATCATTAATAATTTTAAAGCGATCTAAGTCAATAAACAAAACAGAATAACTTGAATTTGCTTCAATTAGCTCCTGCAATCGCTTAATCAACCAGTCTCGATTTGGCAAACCTGTTAAGGAGTCAGAAAAGGCATTATGCTCTAATTGAGCTTGACTTCTGTACAAGTCTTGCAGCGTTTGAGAAAGTTCTGCTGTTCGTTCTTTGACTCGGATTTCTAATTCTTGATTTAGCTGTTTTAAGTCTGCACGAGCCTTAGCATGTTCCGCAATTTCTTGCAATAAATGCTGATTCTTAGCTTCAATAGTTGTAGTTAAATGTCGCAGATCTAAATGAGTTTTAATTCTCGCTAAAACCTCTTCTTTTTGAAAAGGTTTAATAATATAATCTACAGCTCCTAAAGATAAACCTTTGACAACATTATCTGTTTCAGAAAGAGCCGTAATAAAAATTACAGGAATTTGACTCCATAAGGGGTTTGCTTTCAAGCGTTTATAAGTTTCAAATCCGTCTATTCCGGGCATCATTATATCTAATAAAATTAGGTCTGGAATCACATAATTTATTTTTTGGATAGCACTTTCTCCATCTTGAGCTACCAAAACCTCAAAACTAGCTTCACTGAGGAAATCTGCTAAAATTCCTAAATTAGCAGGGACATCATCCACTACCAAAATTGTATTTGAGTAAGAATTTAAATTGATCATAAATTTATTTCCTTGTATTGAGTGAGCATTTCCAAGATTTTTTTCTCTTGAAACTCTTTAGCTAACTGCCGCAATTTTGACGCAAATGACATATATTTTGGATCGGTTTCTTCAAGAGTTTTTGTCTGTTTTATAATCTCTTTCAAATTACCTCGCAAAGCCAAATTAAACAGTTTATCTAATGCTTCTGGAGGAGGAGGAACAATTTTATCGTAATTAGGTTTCCTTCCTGAAGGCATCAATGATGCAGCTTCATAAATCCACTCTATTTGTAAATGAAGTTCTAACTTTTCTAAAAGTTCTTCAGCTTGAACTGGTTTGGCTAAAAAATCAACTGCTCCAGCTTGTAAGCTTTGATTTTGGTCTGTTTCAAAAACACTTGCCGAAGAAACAATTATTTTAATATCTTTTAATTCTAAGCTTGTTTTCCAGTATTCCATCAATTGAAATCCATCCATTTCTGGCATAACTAAATCTGTAATCACTAAATCTGGTTTAGCATGAGTTGCTATGTTCAATCCTTGTTTACCGTTAGTCGCTTCTATTACTTCAAATCCTAGAGGACTCAGTAAATTAACAATGACCGATCGATTTTCCCAACGATCGTCAATCACAAGAAGTTTTTGGGAATTTCCTTTAAATCCAATAATTTTACCTTTGTCAGTTTGAGAACTTGTATTAACCCATTCTGTGGCTTCTAATAGCTCTAAATCAAACCCAAAAATACTGCCCATTTGTAATTGACTGGTGACTTGAATGGTACTACCCATTAATTGAATAATTTTTTGAGTGATTGCCAGTCCTAATCCCGTTCCTTCTGCTTGATTTTTTCTAGATCCAACTTGTTCAAAAGGTAAAAATATTTTGGCAATTTCTTCTGGTTTAATTCCTACTCCTGTATCTTTGACACTGAAGCGAATTTTACAGCAAGTTTGATGGGAAAAATTAATATTTTTTTCAATTAAACTCACACTAAAACTTATGTTTCCTATTTTGGTAAATTTGATGGCGTTACCAATAAGGTTAATTAATGCTTGTCGCAAGCGTTTTTCGTCGGCGTGAATGGCAATGGGTAAATCGGGATCGGGTTGGTAGCTAAATTTGAGACTTTTTTGTTCGGCGCGAATGCGACAAATTTCGGCAACGGCCTGTAGAAAAGCGGGAAAATGAAATTCTGTAGGGTAGAGTTCCATTTTCTGAGCTTCTATTTTAGACAAATCGAGAATATCGTTAATCAAAGTTAGCAGGTGAGAACCGCACTGGTAGATAATTTCAATGCTATTTTGTTCGTGTTCTCCTAGTTTTACAGAACGCTTGAGGATTTGGGCATAGCCTAAGATCCCGTTGAGTGGGGTTCGCAGTTCGTGACTCATGTTAGCCAGAAACTCGCTTTTGGCGCGGTTGGCATTTTCTGCGGCTTCTTTAGCGGCATAAATTTCTTGTTCGGCACGTTTGTATTCGGTAATGTCTTCTACTGTACCTTCGTAGTAGAGAATATTGCCATTTTCATCACACATAGCGCGAGCATTTTCTGAAATCCAAATAATACTACCGTCGCGGCGATAAACTTGAGATTCAAAATCGGCAACACTGCCGCGATCGCCTATATTTTTTACGAATTCTTCTCGGCGGTTGGGATCTATATAAAGTTGTGGGTTAAGATTGGTTAATTTGCCAATTAATTCGCCAGGAGAATTGTAACCATAAATTTCAGCTAAGGCTGGATTAGCGCTAAGATATTCGCCGGCTGGCGTAATTTGGAAAATTCCGTTAATTGAATTGTTAAAAATGCTGCGATATTTGGCTTCAGCAGCTTGTAATTCTTTTTCAAATTGCAGGCGCTTTTTGCGGTTGCTGAGAAAAGCCATAAAAATGTAAGTCACTACCGCTAATACTAGCAGTGCAAACCCGATAATTTGATATTTTCTACCAACTAACTGATTCAGTCGCTGTTCCAATAAACGATCTAAAAGTGGAAAAGCTGTATTGTAAAGTTTTAATTGGGACTCTAGGGCAGTTGTGGCTGTAGCTGTATATACGAATGGCTGTAAGTTGATGGTATTGGCATTAATGATATCTTTGTCGAGTAAGTCAATAAATCTTTTGATATCCTTGAAATTTTCGCGTACGCTCGTGGATAGCTGCCGCTGAATTTGCGGATTAGCATTAGCAGAAATTTGCAAGCCTCTTTGCACTGCTTGGATAGGCGGTGCAATTAAACTCCGAATAATCAAAAGTTTGGCTCGATCGCTGTCTGCAATTTTTTGTTTAGCTTGTTGAGTGGCTATCTTTGCACCGATATCTTTAGCTTGAGCCGTATTCTCTATCGTTAATGGTAGCTGCGTGACAACGGTATCCATTAAATAATAACTGTCTAAACATGGGTCGAGAATGAGATTAGAAACATCTCCGATGTGTGCAATTAAATCGAGGATATCGTTAACAACAGTTGTATGTGCTTGCCAGCTTTGGGTAGGAGATAAGTTTAATTTTTGCTTTTTTAATTGCTGCCAGTTGCCATTAATGGAAGTTTTGAGCGCTAGCCATTGCGGGCTAGTTTTAAATTGGGGCGATAGCTGTTTTTCCACGGCATTGAGGTTTTGGATTGCCGTCTCGATCTTTTCTGTTGCCGTGGCGATCGCAGGGGCTAAAGACTTGTCCCCATTTAAATATTGATTAACTTGCGTGCGGTGTTCAATAACAGCGACAAGCAAATTTTTCAACGGATAGTTATAAGCCAAGCCGACTTTTTCTTCTTGAGCGAATTCAATTTTAATATCAATTTCAGCAATTAATTGATAAACTACCAGAGCAAAAGGAAATATAAAAATCAACAACAACGCCATTAAATTTATGGGTTCTGTGAGGCGCTGGTTTAGGTTTTTTTTCATAATCTAATAAGTAATGGATAATGATTGATTTTTAAATGGCTATGAGGATAATTGTTAATCTGTGTTCTAGCCTCATGGCGGAGTTTGACAATTTATTGCGTAGCTATTTGTCCATTCTGTAGAGAGACATACCCCGTTATTCCTACACCACAAAAATATTTAGGATAAAAGGTGGAACCAAGAGCAGACCTAACGGAACTTTGGGAGTTGGAGTCATCCACTAACTGGCTGAGGCTTTTTTATAATTTGTCCAGGTACTTGGTTAATATCAATATTACGCTGTCTTTGACCCAACAATATGTATTATAGTTGAATGAAGATGCTAATCCATGTCATTTTTATTACATTACATTAATTAAAATTCCTACACAATACTCTAGTTTTATAACTATTCTATCCTCTTCTCTACGGAAGAGTCCTTCCTTTGGTAAATATTCTATTCTTTAAAACCATATAATACATTTTTTTACAAATTTATGTATAGAATTGTTTCTAACTTTCAGAAAAGACCGCTCCCCAGTATCTTACTTCTAGGACTTACGCATTGACCGACATTTATATTTTGTATAACTGCCCCGAGAGGCGATCGCTATTTCCACAGCAGGCAGAATTCAGTAAAATTACTCAAGTTGTCATTGGGAGCAGAAACATCAGACATCTCCCCAAAAGCTGAATCACCTACTGGGAAACAATTGTGCAGAATATGCACAGCCAGTTGACTTCACCTCGATTTGACGAGAGCATCAAAATGAGAAGCAATTTTAGTTAAAAGCTAGTCCAGAAATAGCGCTTAGTTTAGTCGTTTTTTTGATAATGATGAGGGAAAGTGTACATCATCAAACGATCGCTAAAGCTATTGAGTAGAGGATTGATATTGCTGGGGCGATCGTCCTTCCTTCTCTCCCATTCAAACAAACTTAGCTACAATAAGCTATACTGTGCTCGGCGACTCCCCAACTCGAACACTTTGCCGCGGTTTATGTCTAACTCCTCCCTCCTCGCCCCAGGTTCCACTCTCGAAAAACGCTACCGCATCCTCCGCGAATTAGGCCGGGGCGGCTTCGGGCGTACTTATCTCGCCGAAGACATCAACCGCTACAACGAACATTGCGTACTCAAAGAGTTTTCTCCGGTGGTTCACAGCCCGAAAGCGGCCGAATTGTTCGATCGCGAATCGAGTATGCTTTACAACCTCCAACACCCGCAAATTCCCAGGTTTCGAGAACTGCTGCGAACGGATTTGGGCGGAAATCCATCTTTATTTTTAGTGCAAGATTATATCAAGGGTCAAACCTACGAAGAAATATTGATATCGCGCCAGCAGCAAGGTAAAAATTTTACCGAAGCTGAAGTTACTCAACTGCTATTTCAGCTTTTACCAGTTTTAGAATACATCCACTCAAAAAATTTAATTCACCGCGATATTTCCCCGGATAATATTATTCAGCATGATGCTGACCAACTACCATTTTTAATTGATTTCGGTTCCGTCAAGCAAATCGCAGCCAATGCCGTACTTCAGTTGAACGGACAATCGGATACGGCGATCGGCAAACAGGGTTATTCGCCGGCCGAACAAATGCGGCTGGGTAAAGTTTCTGCAGCTAGCGATTTGTACGCTTTAGCCGTCACGGCTTTAGTCTTGCTAACTGGCAAAAAGCCTCAAAAATTGTACGATATCAATAATAAAACTTGGGATTGGCGATCGCACGTCAGTGTCAGCCCAAATTTAGCCACGGTGTTGGATAAGATGCTAGCAGAACAACCGGGCGATCGCTACCAATCTGCAAAAGCAGTCCGCGAAGCACTCAAAGATCCAAAACTATCTCAAATTAGCAGTATAATTTCCCAAATAGCGACAATGAACTTTGTCGGTCGCCCTTTCAAAAACACCACTCAAACTGCTACAAACAATCATACTCCTGTTAACCAAAACCCTCAAGTTGTTAAAAATAACCACATTTTTAAATTAATTCCTTGGAAAGCAGTCGCGAGTTTAAGCGTGGTTTTGTTGCCGGGAATGTTAGCTTTTAGTGTAGTAAAATCTGGTTTTACCCTGCCAAAGTTGCCTGAGTTGCCGAAGTTTCCCGAACTGCCGCAACTTCCCGATACATCATTAAATGCAGAAATAGCTAGGCAAGAAGAAATTGGCAAGCGACGCAAAAATCTCAACATCGATCGAGATATTTTCTATCAAAAAGTTGATGAATTATATTACAATAAATATCCTGAATTACAAGGGCGCAGCTTGACAGAAAAGCCAGAAGATGCAGAAATTAGGCGGAAATGGTATGAAGTTGCTGAGGATTTACTCGACAAGTTGGAGCAAGGAGAACAGTTGTGAAATTTAAGATAGAATAAGAGTGATTTAAACGCAGAGGGCGCTCTTGGCCTAGAGGGAAGAGGAAAAGAGGGCAAAGAAAGAGAGGGAAGAGAAAGATAACTTTATCTGGTTTAATACAAATTGGTATAGGCAACGCACTTTTAGTTTATTACAAAATGGATTCTATTCAACTTACAGGAATTCGCTGCTACGGATATACGGGCTATCTGCCGGAAGAGCAAGTTTTGGGGCAGTGGTTTGAAGTGGATGTTACTCTCTGGCTCGATTTATCGCAAGCTGGAAAAAGTGATGATATTCAACATACTCTTGATTACCGCAGCGCAATTACTCTGATTCAAAAGCTAGTCAAAGACTCGAAGTTTTTATTAATAGAACGCCTAGCAGATACTATTGCTCAAGCGCTTTTACAACTACCGTTAGTTGAGAAAGTTAAACTACAACTCTCGAAACCTGCTGCCCCCATCCCTGATTTCGGTGGCAGAATTACTCTAGAAATTACTAGAAGTCATTAGTCCTTAGTTCTTAGTCATCAGTCTTTAATCTGCATTAGTTTGTCACTAATGACTGATGACTGATGACCGATCGCTATTTACTAATTACCACTTCAGCAAATTAAATTCTTCCATGTCTACGGTATTGCGGTTGCGATAAATCGTCAAAACAATTGCCAAACCTACGGCAGCCTCAGCAGCGGCTACAGTAACTACAAACACCGTAAATACTTGACCTTTAATCTGTACGGGGTCAAGATAATTGGAGAAACCCATCAAATTGAGATTGACAGCATTCAGCATCAACTCGATCGACATCAACACACGTACTGCATTTCGGCTCGTAATCAAACCATAAACACCAATGCAGAAAAGTGCGGCGGCTAATAACAGAAAATACTGGAGTTGCAGTTGCATAAATTTTGCGATTTTCTCTCAATCAACATTACTACCAAACAGACAGATAGGTGCGCAGCGCGCACCCTAATGTTACTTAGATTCTGGCGAAGAAACATCTCCGGCAGAAACTAATTCGCGAGGTCTTTCTTGCAAACTAAAAGCGGGTGTTTCAGATAGCTTGTTCGACGACAATTCATCTGGCAAGAAATCGCGGCGTGCTAGCACAATTGCTCCTACCATTGCCATTAACAAAAACACTGATGCTAACTCGAAAGGCAGCAAAAAGTCGGTGAAGAAATGTTTGGCGATAGTCACGACCGAACTTTCGGCCGGTGCTCCTGTCGTGGCGACAATAGCCCAAGGAGTAGACACCACCATCGTACCCAAAAGCGCAAACAAGCCTACGCAAACTACTGCTGTTGCTACTTGACGCACCCAAGCGTTGGGAATTGTGCGGAAATCTTCGCGCTTGTTCACCAACATAATCGCAAACAAAATCAAGACGTTAACAGCGCCAACATAAATCAATACCTGCGCTGCTGCTACAAAGTCGGCATTCAGCAACAGGTACAAGCCCGCAATGCTGGTAAATACGCCACACAGCAAAAAAGCTGAGTAAACGATGTTGGAGAACAGCACTACTCCTAATGCTCCTGCAATCATCATTACGGACAGTATGCCAAACGAAACAATTTGAACCCCTTCGGCTAGATTCACAATTTTTAATCCTCAATCATTAGTTTTCTATTGTTCGTTTTTACTGATTAGTTAGCAGTCATTCATAATCGTTATTTCACTGATGAATGATGACTGCTGACTAATGACTAATTAGCTATTTTTCGCTAATTTCCTCTGGAGGGAGACCTGCGCGCCGATCGCTGCTGGAAACTCCATGAGGGTCGATCGCACCTTTCGGCAAATAAGCGAATTCCCGCAGCGGTGTCACCATCGGGTCATCTGTAACCTTGTAGGGCAAACGTCCGAGGGCCACGTTGTCAAAATTCAATTCATGACGTTCGTAAGTGGCTAACTCGTACTCTTCTGTCATCGACAAACAATTAGTCGGACAATATTCTACGCAGTTGCCACAGAAGATACACACTCCGAAATCGATACTGTAGTGCTTGAGTTGTTTCTTCTTAGTTTCTTTGTTAAATTCCCAATCCACCACAGGCAAATTGATCGGACACACCCGAACGCAGACTTCGCACGAGATGCACTTGTCAAATTCAAAGTGAATTCTGCCCCGAAAACGTTCGGAAGGAATTAATTTTTCGTAAGGATACTGAACCGTAATCGGTCGGCGTCTCATGTGGTCAAAAGTTACAGATAGCCCTTGACCGATATACTTAGCAGCTTGAAAAGTTTCTTTGGCGTATTCGCCTACTTGATTGAGGAATTTTAGCATGGTGTTCTCTCTCTGTACTTGAGCTTTTGGTAATTGCTAATTTATAATAGGTAATTGGTTAACAGCTATTTTTTTCCCTGTTGCCATTTACCTATTATGAATTAACCGCCAAAAGCAAAGGGAAAGGCAAGCTTCAAAGCTGCGGTCAATAGCAAATTAACTAAAGCAACCGGCAGCAAAAACTTCCATCCCAAATCTAGCAATTGGTCGATCCGAACTCGCGGTAGAGTCCAGCGGAGCAGAACTGCCAGAAACAGGAAAAAGTAGGCTTTCAGCATGGTCATCGTAATGCCCAGCGTGCCAGTAATTACCTGCAACCAAGGAGTCGTCTCGCTCAATCCCAAGGCATTAGTGATGACTCCGACGGGAATCGGGCACTCCCAGCCCCCAAGGTACAGAACGGCTACTAGCAGGCAAGAAAGGACGAGGTTAACGTAGGAAGCGATGTAGTACAAAGCAAATTTCATGCCCGTGTACTCAGTCTGATATCCTGCTACCAATTCTTCTTCTGCTTCCGGGAGGTCAAAGGGCAACCGTTCGCATTCTGCTAGTGCTGCTATCCAGAAAATCAGGAAACCTGCGGGTTGCCGCCAGATATTCCAGCCGACAATCCCGTAGCCGGCTTGCTGGTGTACGATGTCGATCGTACTGAGGCTGTTGGACATCATCACAACTGCCAATACTGCCAAAGCTAGGGGAATTTCGTAGCTGAGGGATTGAGCTGCTGCTCTGAGTCCGCCGAGGAGGGCGTATTTGTTGTTAGAAGCATAGCCGGACATCAGCAAGCCGATCGGCTGAATGCTAGAAAGAGCAATCCACAGAAATATTGCTGTCCCCATATCGGCGATCAGCATATGCTCTCCGAAGGGCACGATTAAGTAGGACAGAAAAACTGGAATCACCACAATTACCGGCCCTAGCGTAAACAGCAGCGCGTCAGCTTTGGCCGGTACAATGTCTTCTTTGAACACCAACTTCAGCCCGTCAGCAACGGGTGCTAGGACTCCCAGAGGGCCGATAAATTCCGGGCCGATCCGCTGTTGAGCCGCCGCAGAAATTTTCCGTTCCAGCCAGACGCTAGTCAGTACCCCGAATACAGCACCGACAATCATCAGCACCATTGGCAGCGGTAGCCAAAGCAGATGGGCGATGTCCGCCGGTAAGCCCAAATTGATCAGGGCATCTACAAAACTTCCTTGTAAGTCAATTCCTGGGTTCATGTTTCCAGCTTTTGAGCGCTCAGCATATAATTTTTCACCCGTCCTTCGTAGGAGTAGGCTTAGAAATCGGGGTCTTTGTAAAGATTTTTAATGCTTTACCGCCTAATAGTATATCGCCCGACTGGCTCTAAGAACGCACAGGCAGGGTGAAATTATTTTTATGTCTGAGCCCAGGTTAGCTAATGGGTTTGCATTTTATGTATGTTCAGTCTGGCAACAAGCTCAGTAGATTTTAGATTTTAGATTTTAGATTTTAGATTTAATGAACATGGAACGCCAAACAAAAGGGCAGAGAGTTAACTCTCTGCCCTTTTAATGCTTTAAAGTAACTTTCAAATGGCTTAAACCATTGATTTTACGTCACTTCTTGTATGGAACTGGGCAGAATCGAACTGCCGTCCAAAGCGGGTATTTACCTTCCGATCGTTCACAGGTTTATCCCTTCTAATCCTCAGGGCGGGAACCATCTTTATCCCAAATGGGGGGATTTTCTAGTGATTGCTTTCCTAGCTAGCCGACTAGAAACGTTTAGCTAGGGCATCCGTTGGGGGTTGTTATGCTACCGTTAACGGAGTTAGGTGGCATACACTCTAAACCGTGCTCAAGAAGTTTTTTAGGCTACAGCGACGGCTTTGCGAGCGAAAGGAACGATGTTGTTCGCATTTACTTTTTTGTTTGAGCCGATATTTGCGAGAGGAGACTCACTCTCGACCTGCATCACGGAGCAGCTTTCACCACCCTGTCGAAACCATTACAGCCCCTCGTGTGTTCTTTAATCATAGACAATATTTCGTGTTGCGTCAACTAGATTTTAGATTTTAGATTTTGGATTTTCGATTGGGGATTAAAGAAACCGGGTTTTTTGCGGTTTTTGTCTGCTTTAACGAAGTCTTGGAGCAAAAACCCGGTTTCTGACCACCCGTGCGTAATTGCTAATTAATGCAAATTGTCGTCCCAGACGCCGATGTAAATCCGATCGCGCTCATTGCGTTCGATCGTCCCTTCGAGGGAACCCTTCCTAAACGTAAACCGATTACTCCGGCGCTGCTGCACGTCGCGCAAGCCCTGCCAAATCTCCCGGTTGGCGCCGCCCACCATGCCGTTTAACGCGGTTCGCACTACCAAATCGTCCACCGACGGGGCAAAAGAACCCTCTGTTTGCACAAGCTGGCCCGAATCGCGATCGTAAATGTAGCCGAGAGTAATCCGGTTCGGCAGCACTTCGTAAAGTGCGGTGCGAGTATTCGGCCAATAGCCCCGGGCTTGAGAGTCAGTCGGTTCTCCCAATTGGGATAAAATCTGACTTTCCGGCGTACCAACGGCAAACCCAGGGATTGTGGGAGTCTTCTGATAATTCGTTCCCGGTTGTTCGGGGCTGGGTGCGGGCGATGATCTATCTGGCGGCAACTCTTTGTCAACAAGTTTTTCTGTTGGTGTGGGTTCGGCAGCCTCGGGAGTTGGCGCTGGAGTTGGCGCGGGCGCTGGAGTTGGCGCTGGAGTTTCAGCAGCGGGCGCTGGAGTTTCAGCAGCAGGCGCTGGAGTTTCAGCAGCGGGCGCTGGAGTTTCAGCAGCGGGCGGCGGAGTTTCTCTGGGAGTCGGGGCTGGCGTTGGTGTCGGCGCGGGAATTGGTGTGGGGTTTGAGCGCGCGTCTGGATCTGCGGGGGTCGAAGTGCGATCGTCTTGGGCCACGGGTGCGGGTTCTGAAGACGGCCGGTTGAGGAAAACCCTAGCAAAACCGATAAAACCTGCAACAATAAGTGCGATCGCCACCAACCCCAAAATCCACCAAACCTTGCGGTTGCCTTCCCCAGAAGACACCACAGCAGGCGCAGTTCTCGAAGCCGCAGGCGACTGAGGCCCGTGTCCCGGAATCACCGCCACCGTCGGCCCGGTGCTCGGCGACGCTGTACCAAGAGACTGCCCGTGCAGCAGCGACAGCCACTCATCCACGGTAGCAGGGCGATTTTGAGCTTCTACCGTCATCCCCCGCATCACCGCAGAACTGACAGCCGCACTTAGCTGAGGCTGCAAGTCGCGGGGTGAAGGCATCGGCTGGCTGGTACGCAAAATTGCAGCCACCGGCACTTGTGCTGTCAGTAAAGTGTAAAGCGTGGCCGCCAGACCGTAAACATCTGTTGCGGGCGTATATTTTCCTTGGGCGAAATACTGTTCTGGGGGTGCGTAGCCGTCGGACACCATATTAGTGTGACTTTGGGTTGCACCGGCAGTAAACTCGCGGGCAATGCCAAAATCGATCAGGACGACTTCTTGGGTGTTTTGGCGCAGCAGAATGTTTTGCGGCTTGACATCTCGGTGCAGCAAACCCTTTTGATGAACAACTTTTAAAGCAGCGCCAATTTGAGTTATGTAGAGAATAGCGAGTTCTTCTGGCAGCGGCCGATTTGGGAACACGACATCGCCCAAATTCTGACCGGCTATGTAGTCCATCACCATGTAAGGCTGCCCGTCTTCGACAAAGAAATCGCTGACGCGGACAATATTCGGATGAACGCAGGAAGCCAACCGCCTCGCTTCGTCTTGAAACTTGCGATCGAACTCAGCAAAATTGGGTTGCTGGCGCAGAGATTCGTTGAGAGTTTTAATGACTACAGGCTGTCCTAAATAGCGGTGATTTGCCCTGAAGGTAATCCCAAAGCCGCCGCGTCCCAGTTCTTGTTCGAGGGTGTACTTTCCACCCTGTAAAGTTTTGCCGATTAGCGCATCCATATGTCCAGGCGATCGCGTATCAGATAATATCGCTGATTATGGCACGTATGGTCTGCCAAGTTACCAGTCTAAATGGCGATCGCAATCCTCGATCGGCGTTGCCATTCCTTCCCGAATTGATTCCCGCATTCCCGGCACTGATAGAAGATACAGTGTCTCCTGCACAGATGCCCAGTCAGATTCAGATAATGACACTGCATTGCTAGTCTTTCCTGCGATCGCGATCGGTTGATGCGACTCACTCACCGAATCGATCAACTGCTGCAACTGCTGTTGAGCTTCATTAATTGGAATCATAATTTTTCACCTGTCTAAATACACTTTTCTAATTGATATTGGCTGGCTGTAGACAATGCTACAACTGCCCCAGCAATCTATCGTAGTCTGCGTGTGAACCAACCCAAAACCAGATTACAGTGTCTCCATCCAACTGACCAACTGCTCGATAGTTTTTGCTAATTCGGGCTGAGTAGATTGGTAAGTCTGGATGCACCTTCTTGAAACGCAGGCTTGGATGACTTGGGTTTTCCTTGAACTGGCGATACGCCGCGCACGTCTGATCTCAAACTTATTGAGGTAAATCAGCAAATAATTTACGGAACTCGGTTGTAGTCCTTGACTTCACAATGTTTCTGGATCGAGTTCTTGGGTTTTGCCTGCACGATACTCAGCCATTGCGGTCGCTGCGAGTTTAGCAAGAGCATCTGGGGAACGGGAGAATGCTCGATCCCAGCGCCTATCGTCTTCAAGTTCTTCCAGAATCATTGAAGCGAGGGCATCTTGCTCGCTGGCAGACAATGTTTTCAACTTGGCGATCGCACGTTCGAGTAACTCAGTCATGGCTACCACACTTTTACAATTAAAATGGCATCCTCTCCATTATTGCTGGTTTCAGGCAAGTTGAGCGTACTTTAAACACGCTCATAGTTTTGAAATTAGCCTATCCATATACTCTATACAATCGAGTTCCGCTGCCTCTTCTGCTATTAGTCGATCGGCCTTCTTCTTTTCTAACAATTGTGACCTTCGGTGTTGGAGCGCTTCGCTAAATTTGAACAACTTCCAGGGCGCGACTTTTTCAATACAAATCTTAGGGACGAAGCAGCCTGATTTGTGCAGAATGGAAACAATTGTAGGCGACGAGCTTCGGGTTTTAGGTGGTGAGTAAATTCTAGCTTTTATTAAATCAATACTCAATACAGTCCGTTGGAATGTTTATTAATAATTTCTATTGCAGCAGCGGTGGTTCTTTGTTATTCATAATAGCCCAAGCAGCAGTAATTTGCCATTGATAGGCGGCTCGCGAATCGTTTCCAGATGCTGTTAATGCGCTTTGTGTTGCACCATATGCACTACTGCCTGCTGCCTCAGCAGGTGTAAGGAAATATGATGGATAATCGAAATATCTCATACCTCCATCTATATAATCGCAGGCAACCCCCATTGAAGCCTTTTTGGCATTTTCCTGTGTCGGCTGCTCAAGCCATTTATTGGCTAAAGAGATGAAGTAGCGTTCTCCATTATCTTGCTCTTCGGGTGGTAACTGTTTTGAGACGTAGTATATAGTTTGTCTCACAACTGCCTGCTTAAAGCTGAGTTGCTGCTTTTCGCTCATTACTTTGACTAATCCTTCCAAGATTAACGAACACGGTTTGTTGAGAATTGAAACCATTGTAGGCTCCGAGCTTCGGGTTTTAGGTAGTGACTAGATTATAGCTTTTATTCAATCTGCCAGATTTAATGCTCCAACCGAGAACCTTCAAATTACCGCCAAAACCAGTGACTTAAACAGCCAAACGGCGTTAAAGTTCAAGTCGGATGATATTCATCCCTGCTTATTTGCCATCGCCATATCTTGCCTTCTTCAGGATCGTCCACCTCTGCAATGAACTTCATTCCCACTTTTTGCAATACGCTATTCGAGGCATTTTTTTCAGCTAAAGTGTGGGCGATGACTGCTTTAACCTCCTCGTGAGCGAAAGCATAATCGATCATTCCCTGTGCCACCTCAGTTGCAAATCCGCGATTCCAATATTCGGAAGCAATTTCATAACCTATCTCTATAGTCCCCGACTCATCAGGTGAGCTTGTGAAACCTCCGTTGCCGACAAGCACTTGATTTTTTGGATGAATAAAGAAGTAGTTGCCCCAGTCAGTTGGAGGCGGATTGGATTCGCAAGATTCGTCAGCAGGGAGGGAAAATGCTTCCGGGAAATGAGGCCAGCTATTAGGCAATACGACATTTAAAATTGCTGCAAGCTCGCTTTTATTGCGCAAGAAAGCTTCTATGTGAATCCTTTCGACGGGAAGTAGTAGAAGATTGTTAGTTTTAATCATTTTTCTACCTTGTTTAACAAGTATGAGATCGCACTATAGGCACTATCGAAATGCTGTTCTCGGAACCCTGGCGAGTTGGTAAGCGCCCCGACTGTCCAACAATTGATATTGATTTGGCTGCAATCCTAATTGCACAAATTTCTCTGGATATCCCAGCAACAATATAGAGGGAGAAGTTGGGTTTTTAGATTCCTTAATGTAGTCGATCGCCTTTGTGACAGCTCGGTAGTAAGTCACCGGCCCTTGGGTATAAAAAACCAGACTTGGTTTCCAGAAACCAACCATAATAAACTCTTCCCCTGGCAGTTTTTGTTGAACGGCAACCTGCGCTAACTGTCTCAGAGGTAACTGGCGGTTGATATCGACAACTTTGTAGGCTGGAGTAAGACCAAAGATGATAAATGCTACTAACCCGATCAGGTTAGCAACCAAAATCCAGCGCTGTTGCCGCTGCCACAGTAAAAATGCAATCGCCACGGCTGTAATTATCCAAATCGTACCGCCTACAATCAGCAATCCCGACTGCTGAATTGCTTGGGGAAAATTGGGCATAGCCGGGTCGTCTCCCAGCCAGTTGTAGCTGTAGAAAGTTGCTCCGGCTACAATTAATAAAAAGATCACATTAAAAATGTATGTAACTAACAGCCCTCGCGGTAAAGAATTCGGTTTTATTTCTAACTTTGCCCGCCTGTTTTTGGGTTCGTTGCCTGCAATAATATCGCTCCACAGCAGCGTTACCAAAATCGCAGCGGCGGGGATTAAAGGCAATACATAACTGGGCAATTTGGTCACGGCGATCGTAAAAAAGCCAAAGATGCAGCCGAACCAAAATAAGGCAAATAAACTCAACTGAGCCGATCGCGGTTGACGGCGCCAGTAACTGCGCTGCCAAAAACGGGTGCGGGCGATCGCGAGTGGCAAATAAATCGACCAAGGTGCAAAACCAACTAGCACTACAAAAAAGTAAAAATACCAAGGCGCCGAGTGCTTGTTAACTACTCCAGTAAAACGCTGGAAATTGTGATAGCCAAAAAAGCTGTCAATATAAGTTTGACCGTTGGCTAAAATAACCAAAATGTACCAAGGCAAGGCGATCGCCAGAATAATTAAGATTCCCGACACCGGACGCATTTCGCGCCAAAGTTGCCGAAAATTTCCCAAATAAAGCCCGAAGCAGCCAACAATCAGCGCTGGAACGACAATTCCCACAGGCCCCTTAGCCAGAATTGCTAAGGCAATTAGTACGTAAAAAGTCAGATACCACTTATTGGGAAATCGGGAAGCGGAAACGGTGGAAAATTCTGCTTGTTCTCTCTGTTCTTCAAGAGTGTAACCGAGAAAAAATGCGAGTAGTGCTGAACACATACAGCCGACTAATAGCATATCTGAAACGCCAGTCCGTCCCCAGGCAATAGTTTGGGGATTTAAAGCTATTAGGGCCGCACCAATCCAAGGAGTAGAAAAAAAGAGCGGAAGACGGCGAGTTTTGAGTTTTGAGTTGTTATTCTCTGTTTCTTCTTCCGGCTTCCATCGGACTTCTTCCTGCTTCCTGACATCCGTTACATCCGTTACATCCGTTACAGAATCCGTTGCCGAACTTCCTTCTTCTTTCGATTTCGATAGGGTATAAAATCCGAGGCAAGTCAGACCGATCGCGCACAAAGCCGAGGGAAGACGCACGGCCCATTCGTTAACGCCCAGAGTGCGGTAAGCCACCGCCATCAGCCAGTAAATCAACGGCGGCTTGTCAAACCTGGTTTCGCCGTTGAAATAAGGAGTGATCCAATCCCCTGTCAGCGTCATTTGACGGGCGGCTTCGGCAAACAGCGGTTCGGTTTCGTCAACTAAGCCGATGTTGCCGAGATTCCACAAAAAAGCCACCGAGGCGATCGCGCACAGCCACAACAGCGACAGCAGCTTTGGCGCGATCGGGCGATTTCTAAACTCTGACAAACTTTTAATAACTTCCTTCACCCAAACTTCCTGCGATTTTAGATTTTAAATTTTAACTCGCATAGAGAGTCTACCGAAAGATTCGCATTCTTGAAACTCCCAATTCCATCGAATCCGGTTAAACAGAGATGTTGCACCATTCTCAACA
This sequence comes from Microcoleus sp. S28C3, assembly GCF_036700785.1. NCBI lineage: Bacteria > Bacillati > Cyanobacteriota > Cyanophyceae > Oscillatoriales > Microcoleaceae > Microcoleus > Microcoleus sp. S28C3. The sequence goes on from NZ_JAUBPO010000021.1 coordinate 23,496, forward strand.
AGGCTTTTATGGGCGGGTTCTCCTGCCCACCCCACAAAAAAATTCACTCTTCGCTTCACAGGCATCTTGCCTGTTCTTTATAATGATGCCGCTATGTGAGTTTAACCTCCCATAGCGGCACCATTCTCAACAAGACCGGATCGACCGGCTTTCTCGACCAAAATCTCCGCACCTGCAGCTAAGGGTTCAAGGCTGCAAAATTAATTGCCATTCTGCGGCTGTGCTGTTCCAAGCGGGCGAGGCTGTCTCCCCGGCGACGTAAGGCCCCCAGTAGCGGCGAGAACCATCCTGAGCAAAAACAACCAAAATGTCTCCCTGTTTGATTTGTAACTTGCCCTCCGGCAGCGATAGCATCAGTCCTTTGCCGCCGCCTTCCCCGGGCGCAAAATCCCAGTGCGCGGGTTTGCCGTAGGATTTCTCGGCTTGCATTTTCGACAGCAGGGCCACTCGCACTGGGTGTTCGCTGCGGTTGCTGACACGCAGACTGCCGGTGGCATTAATATTTGCAGGGATTGAGGAAAGCAATTCCTCCTCTGACTCTGGGGGGGTTGGTATTGAGTCGGGTTTGGGCTTTTTGGCGGTCTCTGCCGAAGCTGTCGCGACTCGGGAAACGGGGGGTGTTGGGGGGAGTGCGGTGGCTGGGGAGGGCAAATCGCTCGGCCGATTTGAACCGTTGGAGATCGTGATTTCAAAACGTCCTAGAAACATTCCTGTAAATAGGAGGATCGACACTGCAATTACGATCTGGTAAATTTTAAGTTTCATAAATTTTAGGCTTAAAGGATAGACTGCACGCCCAATTAGTCATAACTATTTTTAATGTAGAACCAGGGGCTGCTGTACAACAAGATACAGTTACACTTAAGTAATTGACCGTTCTCGGCTATAATTCGGCGATCGCTCAATACCATTTTAGATGTTAAATCTTAGATTTTAGATTGGGACATACTGACCCCGGTAACGATTTGGATTTTGTCGGGAACGGCATTTTTTGACTCATCGGTATAACTTTTCATACCAGTTTTAAAACAAAATACAACTATAGACCCGCGATCCAAACCTCAATAGTCATTAGTCATTCCCAATCGAAAATCTCGAATCTCGAATCTCAAATTGTATAACTTTTATGCAGAATACCCGAATTAACAGATTGATTGATGTTCTGGGCGAGCGATTTCGAGGCTGGCTGAGCAATCCTTGGCGGCGGATTTCCCTCCTGCTAATCAGTCTGCTGTTCGGCACTTTTTTGGGAACAGCTATTTCGACGATCGCCGGACAATCTGCTGATTGGGATATTATCGCGGCGGGGCTGTTGGTGTTGTTGACGGAGTTGGCGAACTGGCTGGTTTACGGCGGCCCGCGGCCTGTAGCCCGTTCTTTTTGGGTGGAGATGCTCCATGCTCTGAAAATTGGCCTGACTTACAATTTATTTGTGGAGGCTTTCAAACTAGGCTCTTAAAAACTTTTTGAATCGGCGCGGGTTTAGGATGAAATATTTGTCAGTTGCGGATAGTATTTGTACAAAACCAGCCCCCGCCGAGAGAGTTTTGAGCTGATGAATCGATCGACTGTAACCCCTGTTGACATTTTACACCGGTGGCAAGCGGGCGTTAGCGAAGCCCGCCCCTACGGGGGCTACGCCAACGAAGAGGATCGCCCGTTAGCGAAAGCGTTGCGATCCGAAGGAAAGCCCGCGAAGAGGATTGCTCGCGACTTCGAGATCCTGGCAAGTTGGGAACTTGCGGATGATGTGCGATCGCGCGCTTTTGGCATTACTTCCGACAATGCAGCCGATGTTGTCCGCTGCAAAACCGATTTATTCTTTTCTATTCTTGACGAACTGCATACTTTGTCGCTAAAATCAACTGTTTTTCTCGAAACTTTGTGGAATCTTTGGCTGCCGCTGGCAATGCAATTATCGACTGAAAAACAAAGTTTAAACCGTCCTTTAATTCAAGGAATTTTAGGATTGCAAGGAACGGGAAAAACTACTTTATGTCAAGTTTTGAAGCTAATTCTGGGAAAATTGGGATATTCTACTGTCAGCCTTTCTTTAGACGATCTTTACAAGACTTATGCCGATCGCCAAAAACTCCAAAAAGCAGACCCGCGTCTAATTTGGCGCGGCCCCCCCGGCACTCACGATATTGACTTGGGAATCGCAGTTTTAGACAATTTGCGCCGTTCTCAAACTCCCGAATTAGCAGCAGTTGATAATCCCAAATCTGATGTCCTAAAACCGGATATAATTAAAAATATAGATATAGAAATTCCCAGGTTTGACAAATCTGCCTGTGGAGGTGCAGGAGATAGAAGTCAACCCGAAATTATTTCCGGTGCGGATATTGTACTTTTTGAAGGTTGGTTTGTCGGCGTGAATCCGGTGGTTGATGCCAAATTGAACGAGTTTTTGGCTGGTGCACCGTTTCCGATTTCCACAGAAGGCGACTGTCAGTTTGCGCGCGATATCAATGCGAAGCTGCACGACTATTTGCCGCTGTGGAACCGATTAGATCGGTTGATAGTTTTGTATCCCCAAGATTATCGCATTTCTCAAGTGTGGCGCAATCAGGCGGAACAGGAAATGATGGCGGCGGGGAAGTCGGGAATGTCAGAAGCCGAAATTCATCGGTTTGTCGAATATTTCTGGAAAGCGCTGCATCCCGAGTTATTTATTAAGTCGATGGTTGAGGAGGGCGATCGGGTGGATTTAGTAATTGAAGTTTTGAGCGATCGCACTGTGGGCAAAATTTGTCGGGCGATCGACTTAAATTTAAGCGATTAGGGAGATTTAAAATTAACGCTTTAAGGACACAACAATGTTGTGTCCCTACCCTATTGCAGCCTTAAATGACACAACATTGTTGTGTCCCTACTGTATTGCAGCTTATCATGCATTCAATTGAGAATTCAAGACTTATGAAAAAAGTGGTTTGACGCGCGAATTATAGGGGTAAGGCGCGCCACAAGCACTCTACTATACAGAGGTTTTGCATTGAGAATGGAGAATTTCTAACTTAACTGCCGGGAGTACCAAGATCGATCGCTTTGTCGATCAAATCGTCGGTAACATCGCCCGGTACACCTGCGGGATTAACTTCCTGAGCCATCGAACGAAAATCAGCGGGATTGCTGCTGGAATCAGCCGGCTTTGCGACCTCTTTAGGAGCGGGAACAGCAAATTTAGGTGCAGTTGCAGCGGCGGCAGCTTCAGCGCCGGCACCCGTGCGATCGATTTCACTAACGCTAAATTCTTTTGAAGCTTCGTAGTCTGCTGATACATTAACGGTCGGCAACTTTTGTTCTCCAGCTTCTGCGCTTTCAGCGATCTGAGCAGCATCAAAGCTTTCAGTGTTATTTGGTTCTGTATTGATTTCAGACATAGCCGACTCCTTGGTAGTTTTATTTAACAATTCACTTTATCTATCTTTACTTAAATCCAATGCTTTTTCATCTACCCGCAGATGTATCGTTGGCTTGTATCTTAAGGATGATTTATTATAGGATAGCGGCTCAACATTACATCAGTTTCAGAAAGAAATGTAACTTTAGGCAAGCTCCAAACCCATACATACTAAGCTATTCCACATTGTTTAATCTCAAATTTCAAATCTCAAATCTCAAATCGTATTACCTCTCGGGGATGGTGACTTGCACTTACAAATATTGATATTTATATATTCTGGAAGCATTTTTAAGGAATTTGATTTATGAACTCGCCCGCCGCGACCAATCCTCACTCTCTTTCCAACGACACTCAAAACATCGTTCAGACAATCAACGGGTTGGGTACAGATGAAAAACTGGCGCTTCTCTACTTTGTTTATGAAAAAATGGGAGATTCAATTACACCAGCCGCTCCCGCCGCCGCTGAACCAGAATTAGCTCCCGTGCTGCTCGATGATTTTTACAAGCTTTCTCATGACGAACAACTGAATATAATGAGAGGTATTGTCAACCGCGACAACACGCCGTATTCTCACGCTTACGGAGCTTTAACTGCTAACAATCAGTTGCTGGTTTGGTATGCTTGGGCTATTGGTATGGGGGAAAAAATTGTCGATATCCCCGAAGGATATGAGGCAACTGAGGCTGTCAATGGCGTGTTGGGTCAAATTGAAGGTCTTGAGTTTGAACAGCAAATTTCGGTGCTGCGCGACGTAGCTAATACGATGGGCTACAGTGATGTTAAACCAATTGATACTCAGGCAGAAGTAGGGAAAACTTCTAGTCTTTAGATCGGACTTGGCGGTTCAAACCGCTGCATAGAGTCAAACACAGTCTGCGGCTCGACTTAGCTTCGCCGATCGTCCTCCGCAGACTGAAGAATAAAGGAGGGATTAAAACCAGATTTTCTATAATTAGCGGGCATAAATAAACCTCATTATGTCCGCAGGTATGTATACTAAATCCGGTTTTAATACTTGCTTTTTTTATTTGCATGGCTGTAGTATGTCATTGCCAGCGATCGCGATTGCTTGGCTATCTCTCGCAGCAATTACATCACTCTTGAGGTCACAAATCTGCTGTAAATATAGTACCAGTTTAAAAAAGTCTTGCTACACTCATCAATCTTATAGCAATTATTAAAAGTCGCAGAACCCCGCGATCGGCTTAAGGCTTGCCGTTTCCCTACAGCGGCTCGCGTAGAATATATAGCCCTATTTTTGAGAATTAGTATAAAAAATGTTTGCAGTCATGGCTGGAGTTTATTAGGGTTAGTAGTTCGCGGAAATTCTATCCGAAATGTCGAACCTTTTTTGGGTTGGCTTTCGACCGTAATTGTGCCGTTCATCATTTTGACTAAAGAAGCACTAATGGCTAGTCCTAAACCGGTGCCTGGATATTGGCGGGTTGTGCTTTGGTCGGCTTGATGGAATTTGTCGAAAATTTCCGGCAGTTCGGTTTCACCGATGCCGATTCCTGTATCCCGAACGGTGATACTTAGCCGATCGCCATTTAATTCCCGCGCCTCAATCCAAATACTGCCCCGATGGGTGAATTTAACCGCGTTGGAAATGAGATTGACCAACACTTGTCGCAGACGCCACTTGTCATTAACTATAAGCTGATTCTGCAAGCACACGCTGACAAACATTGCCACATTCTTTTCGGTGGCTTGATTTCCGAATTCCAGGGCGACATCGATTACTAAATGCCCTAAATCAAATTCTTCAGTTTCTAATTCTGTGCTGCCGCTCTCGATTTTGGAGAGGTCGAGGATATCTTTAATCAGCACTAGCAGGTTTTGGCCATTATCTAAAATGCGCCCCACCATCTCTGCTTGCTTGGGGGTCAGCAATTGTTTGTGCTGGCGCAGCAGCAATTGGGAAAAGCCGATAATCCCATTCATGGGAGTTAGCAATTCGTGGGACACGGTGCCCAAAAATTGCGATTTTAACTTGGCTGCTTCTAGCAGTTGCAATTTTTGCTGTTGAATGAGCCGACCCTGATTTTCCAGTTCTTCCTGCTGGCGAATTAGCAGCTCGTTTTGCAACTCTAAAAGCTGTTCCTGCTTTTTTAATTTTTCGATCGCCCGCGCGCTGTTAATTGCCATCGCAGCTTGTTTTCCCATAACCGCCAGCAGTTGCTGAGTTTCCCTGTCAATCGCCGTGCTGTCTTTCCCGTTGCCGATCGCCAACACGCCCAAACGCCCGGTTTCCCCCGACTCGATCGCCGCTGCACAGGCCGCCGCCGGCAGCCAGCCGTCGCACTCCGAGCGCCACAGTAGAGACTCTCCCGTCGCAAATGCTTTCCACAGCAGCTTGTTTTGCACGTGCGGAATTTTGCCCGCACGTGCAAAGTTTTCCACGCCCCCGACAGCCCTGAGTTTCAGGCCGTTGGAATCGCTCTCCGGGAGGGCAACCAGGCAAAATTCAGCTCCGGCAATCGCCTCTACAGTCGCGTCCGCGATCGCTTGCAACAACTGGCACAAGTTACCCGCGCGCTGGCTCAACAGATTTGTAAATCTCTCGATCGCCCGCAAATCTTGCCTAGCGTCCATTAGCGTCTGGGCTTGGTACAAATTTTCTGCTCTGAAGTTAGCTTCCGAGCGCGCTTGATGGCGCCAAAATTCTGGTTCTGCTTGCGGCTCGGCTTGAGTTTGTTCGATCGCTTCCATATCTCTGTAGGTTCCCACCCACTCCACAAATTCCTGATTTTCTGGGTTAGCGGGCGCTCCTCTGGCCAGGTTCCAGCGGTAAGTGCCCTCTCGCGTTTGCAGGCGAAATAGAATTTCGTAACTTTCCGGCGGGAACTCAGAAGTGCGCGCTCGCGCCAACAGACGAGCGCGGTCTTCAGGGTGAACGCGCGCTAAATAGCCGAAACCCAAAGCTACTGCTGCTGGTACCCCCGTGTACTCCTCCCAGCGCTGACCTAAATAAGTCGCCCAGCCGTTGGCATTTGCTTTCCAAACAATGTCAGGAATTGCCTGTAACAGGCGATCGTCCTGAGTTTCGCTGTCGCCAACTTGCTGTAAAGGAGAGATTATATCAGATACTTCCTGTAATATTTCCGCGCCGGAAAACTCCGAGCGAAAAAAGTTATTGCCGTGAGAGTGACTCATAAGAGGTTTTATCAATAAGCATTGAACTTGAGCCCTAACAACGGCTAAAGACTCATGCTGCTAGCTTTATTGATTTTGACGGCCCAAGTGCATCAAAATTTTTTATACTTTAAATCTATCTGGGTAGTGGTATCTTTACCTCTATCAAGGGGCGGACAATGGCATTATTCAGTTAAACTATAAAAACATTGAGAGCTTACCTGTCCCGATCGGACTCGTGCAGGCGATCGCCGCAAAATAACTTGAAACTTAACTTGCTTTCTTGGCGGCTGGATGAGTATGCTTAAAAATGATGTGCGGCCTGTCAAACCCTAAATCCGGACACCTTCTCAAATTTGCTCAGTTAGGCTGAGTCAATTGACGATATTTTTAAAGTTTAGCGGACTATTGGAAAAAAGATGAGTAAAATTCGCGTTGCTTTGATAGAAGACCACGACCTGACAAGAGTCGGCATCCGCACAGCTTTACAACAGCGTGACACGATAGAAGTTGTCGGGGATGCCGCTAACGCTACGGAGGGATTGAAACTGCTTCAGTCTTCAAAACCTGACGTGGCAATTGTAGACATTGGCTTGCCGGATTTTGACGGTATTGAATTGACACAAAAGTTTAAAAAATCGGTAGCCGAGTCCGATCCGGATACCAAAATTTTGATTCTGACTTTTCAGGACAATGAAGAAGAAGTTCTGGCAGCTTTTGCCGCCGGAGCTGACTCTTACTGCATGAAAGATATCAGCTTCGATCAGTTGTTGGATGTAGTAAAAGTAACTCACGAAGGTAACTCTTGGATAGATCCGGCGATCGCCCGCATCGTCCTGAAACAAGCTCGCACTAAGGAGTCAGCGCCGGAAGAACCGAAGGCTGAGGGCAAAAGAGTCACAATTAAGGCTGCCGAACCCGAGTTCAGTCACATTATTGAGACTTACCCTTTAACCGAGCGGGAATTAGAGGTTTTGGAACTGATCGTGCAGGGTTACAGCAATGCTGCAATCGCCGAAAAACTGTACATTACTGTCGGTACAGTCAAGACTCACGTCCGCAATATTCTGAACAAGCTGTGCGCTGATGACCGCACTCAAGCAGCCGTTCTCGCCCTGCGTTCTGGCTTGGTTGGATGAAGCCTTATCATCAGGCAAAATCAAGTTAAAAGTAGGGTGCGCAGTGCGCACCTTACTGCCGAAAATGTAGGAGGCGCACGGAGCACCGGCTGACTAATTGTTGCCGAAAAAGTAAGGTGCGCCCGGAATAGCGATAGGCGAATTGCTTCCTGTTAAAAAAGGCTATCATTTCAAATTGCATCTATCCCAGTGCAGATATTTTAAATAATATTTGTATTAAGTAAATATACCTTGAGATAGATGCGAAATAATTGTCAGTTTAGTATTAGTTATTATCGAGTAATAACAAGTTAGATACATTCCGATCGCACTGCCGATATTGCGCAATTTCACTTCATAAAATGCAGTGGCAGAGGCCAGATTACCATACTTTTAGGAATAGTTAAGCCTTAAAGAAATTATATCCGCAGAGCGATGCAGAGTTCGCTTAAATTTGCAAAATTAAAAGTATCAACTGCTACTGAAATATTTTAGAAAGAGGTATTATGGCCGCTCCAATTGAATTCAAGTTATTTGCTCCTTACAACAAAGGAGCTACCTTGATTGGCTCTTTTTCTAATTGGGAAGACATCCCGATGGAAAAGGACGAAGAAGGTTATTTTCGCACGCGAGTTGAGTTGGAGGATGGCGTTTATCAATACAAATTCCGCGTTCAGTCGAAAAGCTGGTTTCTAGAAGCCGATCAGTGGGTAGATGTGGTCGATCCCTACGCGACTGACATCGACGATCCCACTCAAAACGGCATTGTTAGGATCAAAGACGGCGATCGCATTGTCGATACCTACGTCTGGAAACACGACGACAAACCGCTGCCGGCCGATCGGGAATTAGTGATTTACGAAATGCACGTTGCCGACTTTTCCGGCGGTGAAGCCGATCCCCTGGCCCGCGGCAAGTACAAGCACGTCGTCGAAAAACTCGATTACCTAGTCGAACTCGGCATCAACGCGATCGAACTCATGCCCCTCAAAGAATACCCAGGCGACTACAGTTGGGGCTACAACCCCCGCTACTTCTTCGCTGCCGAGTCCAGCTACGGAACCACAGAAGAACTCAAAAACCTGATAGACGAGTGTCACGGGCGCGGCATTCGCGTCATCATGGACGGGATTTACAACCACTCGGAAGCGTCGAGCCCCCTCACTCAAATCGATCACGATTATTGGTACCACCACGAACCCCGCGATCCTGACAACAATTGGGGCCCGGAATTTAACTACGAATTCTACGACGAAAACTTAGGAACTTTCCCCGCGCGCAGATTTGCTGGCGATACAGTCCGCTTCTGGATTCAAGAATATCATCTCGACGGCATTCGTTTCGACGCAGCGCGACAAATTGCCAACTACGATTTCATGCACTGGGTCGTTCAAGAAGCCAAAAATGCCGCCGGCCCCAAACCGTTTTACACCGTTGCCGAATACATTCCCGACGAACCCAGCATCACAAATCTAGACGGGCCGATGGACGGCTGCTGGCACGACAGTTTCTATCACTCCATAATTCCACAACTCTGCGGGGACAATTTTGATTTAGAACGGCTCAAAGAGGTAATTGACTGCAAGCGGCAAGGTTACTTGGGTGCTACGAATGTAGTGAATTATCTGAGCAATCACGACCACGATCGCGTTTTTGCCGAATTGGGCGATCGCGGGATTTTGGATGAAGCAGCATTCAAGCGGGCTAAGTTGGGAACGGTGGTGTTAATGACAGCAGTTGGCGTGCCGCTGATTTGGATGGGCGAAGAATTTGGCGAATACAAAGCCAAAACAATCGAGCAATCTAAAATTGACTGGACGCTGCTAGGAAATGACATGAATAAAGGTTTGTGGGAATACTACAAAGGCTTGATTCACCTGCGCAAAAATAACCAAGCACTTTACACAGAAAACATCGAGTTTTTCCACGAAGACCCCGACTCGAAAGTTTTTGCTTACGCTCGCTGGAACGATGAAGGTTCGAGAGTTGTAGTAGTGGTGAATTGGTCGGAAAATTATCTAGCTGGTTACAGCGTTCCCCACTTCCCGGAAAACGGAACTTGGCACGAATGGACGGGGAATTATGATATTGAATCGGGCGATAACAATCTTATAATCGACTTGCCGGAATACGAAGCAAAAGTGTTTGTTTGGCAGTAAGCTGTCCGACCTCGAAAGCACTGATTCGCCCTTCAAAAATATGATGACTAAAGTCCTAACTACCAACCTTCAAAAAACTGTTTGTAGTAAGGACTTTAGTTTTTTCTTAATTCGCCTAAACTCCGAGCCCGGATGTCCTCACTACAAACTTATAAGGGTTATTTGACAGCTTTTTATCTATAGCAACCGCCAAGACGGTCAGGACATTTTTAATCGCTGAAACCATTGCTATTACTGCTTCTTCCTTCTTCCTTCTTCCTTCTTCCTTCTTCCTTCTTCCTTCTTCCTTCTTCCTTCTTCCTTCTTCCTTCTTCCTTCCGCTTCCTGATTGTTAATTTAAACTACTTATTTTCCCAGCAGGTTGATTTTCTCGGCACAATTGGGTTATAGCCTCCGCCGGTATTGGTTTGCTAAAGAAGTAACCCTGGCCCATATTGCACTGATGCGACTGCAAAAAAGCCAACTGTTCTGCTGTTTCTACTCCCTCAGCAATCACCTGTAAATTCAGGCCCTGTCCCAAGGCGATCGCCAGTTTCACAATAGTAGCACCGCTGCTGCCGTTCACCAAATCAGCCACGAAGGATTTGTCTATTTTTAAATTATTAAGCGGAAAGTTTTTCAGAGACCACAGCGAAGAATAACCAGTGCCAAAATCGTCCAGAGAAATTTGAATTCCCATTTCCTGCAACTGCTGCAATACCGACACCGTTACATTCACATCTGTCATGGCAACGCTTTCGGTAATTTCTATTTCTAAATACTCGTGATTTAACTTGGTTTCTGATAAAATTTCAGCGATGGTTTTTACCGTGTTAGCTTGCAGAAACTGCCTGCCTGATAAATTCACAGCTATCCGCATCGGTGGCAATCCCAGTAACTGCCACGCTCGATTTTGCAAGCAAGCAGTCCGCATCACCCATTCGTCAATTTGGCAGATTAATCCTGTTTCCTCAGCTAAGGGAATAAATCGATCGGGAGAAATCAAACCGCGTTCGGGATGCTGCCAGCGAATCAGAGCTTCCATGCCGACTATTTGGCGAGTATTTAAGTTTATTTGCGGTTGATAGTGCAGCACAAACTCGGATTTTTTCAGAGCTTTGTAAAGATGATTTTCTAAGTTAAGATCCTCGGAGACTTTACTGCCGATCGCCCGCGTGTAAAACTGATAATTATTCCGACCTTTCTGTTTAGCTTTGTACATCGCAGCATCAGCATTTTTCAGCAACGTTTCTGCATCTTCTCCGTCGTAAGGAGCCAAAGCAATTCCCAAGCTAGCCTTAGTATAAAGTTCTAGACCCTCAAAATCAAAAGGACTGCTTAAACTCTGGATAATTAGCTGGCAAATCTTTGTTGCTTCCTCACGGCTGTTGAGATTGTACAGCAGCACAGTAAATTCATCCCCGCCCCAACGGGCAATAGAATCTCCCGCGCGCAAACAGTTACTCAAACGCCGAGATACACTTTGCAGCAACAAATCGCCCACTGGGTGTCCGAGAGTATCGTTAACATTTTTAAATCTATCCAAATCTAGAAAGATCACCCCCAGCATTTCGGCGTTTTGGTGAGCGCTAGCTAAAGCTAAAGACAGCCTTTCATTAAACAGCAATCTATTAGGTAAACCGGTTAATGAGTCGTGAGAAGCTTGATGTCGGATCATCGCCTCGACGCGCCTCTGCATTGCAGCCATGTACAGGTGAGTTCCTAAAGCTTTTGCTAGCTTCTGTTCCTCGCTGCTCCACGGTTGAGTTTCGCCGGTTTTGATTTCTTTCCAAGCTGCAAAGGACTGTCGGGGACGATCGGTTCGGGCGTCGGCACTGCAACGGCCCGCCCACATAATTTCGGTTTCTATAGGGCTGCGAAAAATGGTGAGACAGCCGATGCACTGTTGGCCGTATTGCAGCGGTACTGCCAAAAACGATCGAATGGAAGCTTCGAGAAAATTAGCAGATAAAGATTTGATTTGAGGTTCTTTAGAAATATCGGAAATCGCGTACAAGTGGGGTACGATTAAACTAGAAATATTTTTGTCAATTGAACTGTAATGCTGGGAATATATATTTTGAAAATAACCTAATTGGCTGGTATCAGGAGTTTTTGCTCGATCGTCTTGGTTGGCCAACCCCATAATCTGCTGCCAAAACGGGCTGAGTTCAAGGTCGATGTCCCGGGGCTGCTGACCGCAGGTATAAAGTAAAGCCGGCCGATCGCCAAACTCGGCTGCAATGTACAGTCGCCCTCCCGAACCATGCAAATGGTTGACAGTTTGTTCGAGAACTGCTTGCCGAATTTCGGTTAGTTCTAGAGGAGAGTGCAGCAAACTGGTAATTTGGTTGACAACGGCTTCGTCGCGCGCTTGCTGTCGAGCTTGACTGAGCAGAAAGGATTGGGCGATCGCAATTGAAAGTTGATCCACAAGCAACTGCACCATTTTCAATTCTCGATCGCTAAACCGTTTCGGTTGGCTGTGGTGAGAAACCAACAGCCCCCAAAGCTGATTTTGATGCAAAATCGGCACCGTCAGAGAAGAACGTGCCCCCATAGCCTTCAGATATTCAGCGTGACAGGGGTCTACAGGACGATAGCTAATATCTTCAACTGCTAAAGTTTTGCCAGTTTCGAGAGAATCTAAGCGATTAATTATTTGATGCTTCAATTCCACATCTACAATCACTCGCTGCCGCGCTTTGAGAAACATTTCCCGGGCACTATTGGGAATGTCGCCTGGTGGAAAGCGCAAACCCAGCAGAGATGACAAGTTTTCGCCGTTGATGGACTCAGCAATGACCTCACCGCTACCGTCGGACTCAAAGCGATAAATTTTAACCCGATCGCTCGCTAAAAAGCTGCGGATTTCTCGGGTGGTTGTCATCAAAATCTCTTGCAGTTCTAAAGAATTGCGGATGCGATTGGTAATTCGATTCAGTAAAATCTCTTGTTCTAAAGCCGATTGCAACATTTGTCTAACTTTTGTGCGGGGCATCTGTTTTGAGCTCCAAAGCTGTTGACAGCATCTTTGCGAGCCACAGTCTTTACTCGCCCTGTATTATAGAATACAACACTTTTGCGACATCTATTCGATTTAGCCAACCCGGGAGCCAGCAACTTGGTTTGTGGGGATATTTCTGGTTTCCCGACAAATTTCGCCTAGAAACCGCGTTTCTCAGAGCAGTTAGAGGAGAAAGACTCAGCGATCGCACAAGTAGTAAAGACGAAAGCTCGATCGAGTTAGATCGGGACTGAAGTCCTGACTGCAAAATACTTTCAGAATTACAAGGCAACAGATATAGAGAAACCGGGTTGACGTAACAGCATTCTGGCTCAAAAGCGCAGAATACTGGTTCGTCAACCCGGCGTGTAAGTATTTATACTGTGAAATATTGCGTTAAGCCGACTGCCAAATGTCCCGAATTCTGTCCGGCAAAAAGCCCGCTATTTCCTGAATTCGCTCCTCGGACAGCTCATCCTTCGTTGCGGAAAATACAGCCGCGATCGCAGTTTCCGGTTTTACTCCTGAAGGAAGTGCGCCTTCTAGTTCCACCCTCCGTGCAAACAAATTGCCATCGATCCCCGCAGGTGCAGGCGGGCCGGTCAAAGGCTGACGTATCCGGCTCAGCAATCCCACCAGCGGATTGGTATCTTTCCAGAGGTCTGCTATTTCTTGTTGCAGGGTTTTGTCATCCGTAGGCAAAACTTCTTTGTGCAATTCAGATTCCACGTGCTCGATGGCGTCTTTTGTCATCACGTCGCGCATCACCCGGTACACTACTTCGGTAATGTCGCGGGCATCAAAAATATCCTCCAAGTGACCTTTTACCAACACTTTTTCCAAAAACGGCATATCCTTTGAAGCGATAGGAACTGCCGCTCCTTCCTGGTGGAGCGACTTCGGAGGATTTGTCTCCATTTTCTGTAACAGTTTGCGGCCTTTTTCTGTTAAATCAGCTTCTTGAAATGCCACTAAAGGAGGCAATAACTCAGTTCCTCCGTAAGGCTCTCCACTAAACTCCGCTTTGATAAATTCCCTTTGGTTGAGGTAGTCCAAATGACCGAGCAATTCCGCTTCCGCCACCTCGTGACCGACATATTCTTCGGCTGCGTTCCTAATTTCCGACTCTCCCTTGCCGTTTCCGCTGCCAATCTTTTTGAGCAAAATGTAAGTCAGGTCTTCTCTGATTGGAATTGTCATTTAAACCTCCTAGTTAATATCCGGTAAAGCTCAAGTAAAAACTGAATTTTTTTACTTGCTAAAAATGTGATGATTACTACCTAAAAATATTGAACTCTAAACTAGAGTAATAAGTATCTCTCAGCAGGTGGAAGTTGTGAAAATTAAGTGTCCGCTAGAATCTTCCTCTAGGTAGATCCATGTAGGGGAACCCAGGTTTAATGTTGTGAGTATCCTGAAAAGCTGCCGCCACTCTTCAATGCTATTAAGCTAGGATGCTTTATTGGTAATGTTTTCCGTATTTATTGCGTGTTGTTACCAAGGCTGACTTACCTATAGCGCCTAAGTTGGTAATTGCGGCTGGGGTAGGTACAATTAAGCAGATGCTCTGGGCTCGATCGACTGCAGCGGTCTTTGCCCCAGCTTGTAGCTATATTGTACAATCTGGTTAGACCGAAAACTGGCCATCGAGAGCTACAAATACGAGCCAATCTGTTTCAAGTGCCCGAGCGCCACTTGAGGAATGCCTCCGGTAAAAAAAACGCTAGTTTTTTTATCGTTTTCGATCGTTTTTCGATCGTTTTTCGATCGTTTTTCGATCGTTTTTCGATCGTTTTTCGATCGTTTTTCGATCGTTTTTCGCTCGTTTTTGGTCGTTTTTGGTCGTTTTTAGCTAGGCATTTATGAACTACCCTGCTTGGAAGAATAATTTGGAATCCTCATTTTTAGATAGCGACGCATCGGCGGTTGACAAGCGTCCTTTAGTGTTGGCTGTAGACGACAATCACGACAACTTAGAGCTGCTGACACAAATACTCGATTTATTCGGCTGCGATTGCATGGCAGCCGGAGACGGCTACGAAGCTCTTTCAGCAGCAGTCGATCGACCTCCCGACCTAATCGTACTCGACATTTGCCTGCCGGATATAGACGGTATAGAAGTAGTAAAGCGCCTCCAAGAAAACCCGGAGCTCAGACATATTCCGGTTGTGGCTGTCACAGCACTAGCAAAAGCAGAAGACCGCGATCGGATTCTCCAAGCCGGCTGTGTTGAATACATTTCTAAACCTTTTAACATCAAGGATTTAGAAAAAATTATCCACCAGCACATCAACTCTCCGACGTTAATGGTGGAGTTTTAGGTTGAGTTTTAGACTGGGAACTAGAATCGCGAACTTTAGGTGCAGACTCCAAAATTGCGATCGTTCCGGTGCGGCCGGTCTCCAAGGTCGCATCGCTGAGCAAATCAGTTACTGCCACACCCAAAACCTCTTTGATTAAGTCTTTCAGTTGCCCTTCAAGGACTGATTCTAATTGCGTTCGCACCTGCCCAGCCAAATCTTGCTGACCGTTCTCAGCCAGCAGTTTTTCTGGTTTAGTAACCCCATTTTCCATAATAATTATCAATTTATTATCCAAAAGATGGCATAGCGGTTGACTCGTTTGTTGTCCGAGTTGAGAACGGTACAAAGCTTGAATCCTCTGCGAAAGACTCCGTTCTAATTTCCCGCGAGTAGGTTCTAAGGTTTCGCCGGTCATATTTTTTAATTAAAAAAAGATCGCTCAAAAACACACTTATTGAAAAAGGAAGTTCGGCAACGAGCAATGTACGCGAGGTAAAGGAGGGAAGAAGTCAGAAGTAATATAATATCTTAGGTTTCAGCAATGAAAAACGTCCTCATCGTCAGGACGATTGCTAAGCCCAGGCGCGGCGCATCTAAATTTTACAGTCAAGTTAGATGAAATTATTGTGGGGTATCTCGCCCGCCCGAAAAATACAGCGCAAGATGCAGAACAGCTTATAACAGTTAACAGTTAAATGGTAACTGTTAACTGTTAACTGTTAAATGTTAGCAACAACTGTCGCGCTAGCCTACAGTAACTTGATTAGTTTCCACCCCAGTTGCACCCTTGACACCTTTAGCAATTGTTACCAGCTTGGTGACAATTGCCTGATCGGGAACTGTACCTTTGAGAACCACCGTAGAGCCGTGTTGAGCCACATAAACAGTCTCAATATCTGCAACATCTGGATTTGCATCAAAAGCCTGAGCCACCCGTTTAGCTAAACCGCTTTCATCGTATTCTCCATTCAATCCCATGCGTTCCGCCGGAACTGTCTGAGCGCTCGCAGCAGGTTGAGCTTGAGCTTGAGCTTGAGCTTCAGCTACAGGTGCTTGGTAAGCAGGAGCGTCAACAGTTTCTTGATTTTCAAGTTTTTCTAAACCAAACAATCTTTTTAGCCAACCCATAGAGTTTGTCCTCCCACAAAGTTTGTGTTAATTGACGTGTTAATTGACAGGTGGCACGTCGCGGTGCAATTGTTCTTCTCAATACCAGGAATTACGATCGCACTCTGGGACGCAGAAACCTGGTTTTTCTACAAAAAACTATCTTCCAGACATCCGCCCCGGTAGAAAAACCCGGTTTGTTGAGTTTGGTGCGCCAGTCGTAAATACAATTTACTGTTGTACAAGTTCGCGGATCATCTGCCTGGAGACATAAATTCTCCGGCGCTCAAACAAATACCTGCGCTGACCATTCCGGCAAATCAAACTTAAACCCTTCTTCCCCAACTTCTACCATTTTGTTGTACATCCACTCGTGCCAAGTTCCTGCTGCGGGAAAGTTAGGAATGCAGTAACCAGATAGATAAGTATCCGAAAAATTTCCCACAACTACTGCTCGCGTTCCCTCATCGCTCCAGCGACAGTAAGCGAGGACTTTGGCTGCGGCATTTTCGTGGAAAAATTCAATATTTTCCGTGTAAAGTGCCGGGATTTTTTGCCGCAGCCGAATCACGTGTTTGTAGTATTCCAACAACTCATGATTTGGCTGATTTTCCAACAAAGACCATTGCAGTTTATTCGGCTGGTTGGGAGTTTGCCGAGTGGATTGTCCAAACTCTTCGCCCATCCACAGCATCGGTATTCCTACTGCTGTTACTAACAAAACCGCTCCCAATTTAGCTCGTTTAAAAGCAGCTTCTCGGTCGAGATTCCGAAAGCTTGCTTCCGCCAGCAAGTGGGATCGGTCGTGACTGGCTAAATAATTGATAACATTAGTTGTTTTTTGATAGCCTTGTTGTTTGGCATCCAGAGCTTGCTTGAGCTTTTCGAGATCGAAACGATCCCCGGCGAGATTTTCTATGGTAAAAATGCGAAAACTTTCGTGCCAGCAACCGTCCATCGGCCCGTCCGCAGCCACGAGTTCGGTAAGTTCGGGAATGTGTTCTGCTATGTTGTAAAATGGCTTGTCGCCGGCGGTTTTTTTCGCTTCGCGAGTTATCCAGTGCAGGAAATCTCGATTGTCCAACTGCCGCACTGCATCTCCGGCGAATGCCGTCGATATGATATTCTTGAATCCAGAAATTAACGACATCGCCGATGAATTTCCAAGCGGGACGAATGCCGAGTTTTGAGTCGAAGTTATCGTAGTTAAACTCCGGGCCCCAGTAGTTAGCGGGATCTTCGGGATAGTGTTTGTCGCGGTAGTACCAATAATTGCGATCGATGAGCAATAAGGGACATTCTTCATCGCAGTGGTTGTAAATGCCGTCCAGAATCACCCGAATGCCCCGCCCGTGGCATTCGTCAATCAATTGCTTCAAATCTGCGGTTGCACCGTAGCAGGACTCTACGGCAAAGAAATCGCGGACTTTGTAGCCCCAGCTATAATCGCCCGGATATTCATTAACTGGCATTAGTTCGATCGCATTTATCCCCAAATCGCACAGATAATCTAATTTCTCGATCGCCTGCTGGAATTTACCGCCGCTGTCGGAACCATCTGCGCCGGAAAAATCAGCAACGTGCAGTTCGTAAATAACTAATTCTTCATTTTCGGGGAGTTTTTTGTCGTCGTGCTGCCAAACATAGGTATCAATAATTCGCGCGCCTGCTTTGATGCGAATTGTACTTGTATTAGTAGTGCGGTCAATTTCAGTAGCGCAGGGATCGTTGACTTCTACCCATTCGTCGGGTTCACAACAGGGACTTTGCGATTGAACTCGGAATTTGTATTGATAAATACCGTCTTCTAACTGAATTTTAGTGCGGAAATAACCTCTGTCATCTTTTTCTAAAGCAATTTCTTCCCATAAGCAAAAGGAGCCGAGCAGTGTAGCTGCTTTGTTGTTGGGAGCGAAGAGTTTAAATTCAATTGCAGCGGCCGTGAATAGCTTGTTTGCAGAACTTATAATTGTGATTAGTATTCATTGTTACCATTTTGCAAATCTGTCGCCATCGTTCTTAAGAGTTAAACCTGTAACTCTTCTGTTGTCAGGTGTCCAGAGGCGCACCCGGAGGATTTACTCGTGCGCACCCTAGCGGTTGAGTAACGTGCGCGCCTGAGAACCCGGAGGCCCGATTTAAATCAATCAAAAATGTAGTTAAAGTAACAAAAAATTGTGAAGTGCTGTTTATGAAAAGTAATTTAACTTTTGATAACTAGATAAATCGTGATAAGAGTTTAAAGTTTGTAACTAAAGGAACATTTTTTAGCTGGCAGAGCTAATACTGTAGAATGATGTGATTTTAGGCGGAAAGAGAGAGGATCGGCTTGTAATTATCAGGCAAGAGAAACCAGAAAAATGAATCCTTTATTCAACTGGATTTTCGGGCGATCGACTTTAACTCAAGTTTGAGCCGAGAAGAGCAATGATTATTTTTGCTTATGCCTTGGTAACACTTGTTTTATAGTTCTTGACTGGCAAACTTTGCAGAACCAAAATCAGCTTTAACGACTGCTGCTACCTCAGTAATTGGTAATCGGTGAAAATCTCATCCGTCCCTGTTACCCGTTAGATATTCCGAGCAGCGGCTCTAGGGTTCTAAAAGTTTAATTGGGGATGTTGACGAATTACCCTTACTGTAAAAATCTGGAGTGTTAAAAATGCTAAAACAAATGTGCTGGTTGCCCAGATTGGGAGGCAATGGAGAAAAGATATTGCACTTGCGCACGGAAGCCCGTCAAGCGTGGCGGCCTTACACAGCTTTTCCGCAGTACGCTGCACCCGACTACCGGGAACCGGGCGGTTCTAACGGATGGGCAACATTTCAGAAGCTGAAAACTCAAGGGTGGAATTTAATTTCGACTGAAGAAGGGCAGCAGTCGATGTTTGGCGAACAGAAAAGTGCTTAAAAAACCACAAACCGCAATAAAAAAAGAAGAGGAGTTTACCTCTTCTTTTTATGAGTTCTCAACGAAGTATCGGGGTTTAAAAACCCTGATATTTCCTTGAATCGGTAAGGTGGCACTGCCCACCCTACATAATTTTGACATTTACTATGGCGGCGTTGGAAGTAAATTAGGCGATCGCCGTTTCCCTATCTGCTGTAGTTGTTACGTTATCGAACACCGGCTCGTGAGTTTTCAAGTTAAACCGGTATCCGTGAGGGAGTATGTGCAACTTGGCGCCGCAAATCGCCAAACCCTCATCCTTCAACCGTCCATCTATATTGTCGTGGAGTTTTTCCGACTCGTCGATGATTGTTACAGCGCTTTCGCCAATAACTTCCAACTCGTCACCGCTGACTAAAATAGCTGTATTTTCGTCAATACCAAATCCCAACACGGCCGGTTGGAGCAAGAGTGCGGTAACTAAGCGTCCCAGACGACCTCGCTGAGCGAAATGCTGGTCGATGACAACTCCCGGGAGGAAACCCATTCCCGGGCCCATTGCTACCACTTCAACGCGGGGATTTGTCTCGGAGTCTCCTTCAATAATCATCATGTCTGGCATCATCGCCGCGCCGGCACTGGTGCCACCAATGATAATCCCTTCCGAGTAGCGTTTGTGCATAGCATCGTCGAGTTTGGTGCCTTTCAAGCAGTTAATAATCCGCGCTTGCTCTCCGCCGGTAAAGAATATGCCAGTCGCTTGTTCTATCGCTTCTAAATAATCTGGATTGTCGGCATCTTCGGGTCTCTGGGTGTCAACAACTCGCACATCTTCAGCGCCGAGTCGCTCAAACACTCGGATGTAATTATCTCCTACTTCTCCCGGCAAGCTGGTTGCAGCCGTCATGATCACAATGTGCGCTTTAGTGCCTCCGGCGCACCGCAAGAATTCCCGCAGAATTTTACACTCCCCCTCTTTGTCTTCTGCGCCCCCAATAATTAGCAACTTTCCCTGATTTTCGTTGCTCGCCATATTATCTCCACTTTTAATTTATTAAATTTCACTAAAACACAAAATTTTTCCTTCTGGAAACTGCCAAAAGGTATAGATAGATACACAAAATTATCTGAATTTGCTGATTCCCGGACGCACAAAACTCAAGGGTTCTGGGGTTTGTTTACTCGGGCCGCGGGCTGTAAAGATGTTTTTGCTAAAAAAAACCTACCCCACCTAACAAAATATAGGAGGGGTCAAAAAATGAGTTAAATTACAGGACTTACGCGCGCGCTGGTCATAAACTCGGTTTCTGACTGGATACTTCCCTCATAACCTCTTATTTCTCGTAGAAACCGGGTTTATGAGCGTAAGTCCTAAATTAGTCCGATCGCGCGTTAGTGCGATCGCTCGATCAAATTGCTCAATACCGTACGCGCCCGTTCTAAAGGTAGGTGTCTGGGTTTGCCATTCCAGACAATCTGATATTCGTTGCTGTTTTGACCATCGCCGTAG
The DNA here is from genome assembly GCF_036700785.1 of Microcoleus sp. S28C3. NCBI lineage: Bacteria > Bacillati > Cyanobacteriota > Cyanophyceae > Oscillatoriales > Microcoleaceae > Microcoleus > Microcoleus sp. S28C3. Next base: position 44,113 of record NZ_JAUBPO010000021.1, read on the forward strand.
CCAGAAATTAGCTTCCGGTGAAATGCTTCCTCAGCTAATTCGTGAACTTGATCCCTGAGAGCAGTTTGTGCGAGCTTCATAAATTTGCTGCCTCTTAAATTCTCCTTCACAGTCATAAACAATTATAAGTGGGCAATAAGTGGGCAGTGCACCTCTCAAAAGTTAGAGCTTTTTTTCTGGAGGGCAAGGAAGTAGAGTTATTAGTTATAGGTGCTTAGCTATAGGTGCTTTGTCATCAGTGCTTAGTTAGATGTTGAACGAAGAAGAAATATTTTCCCACTCTTCCCCTCTCCCCATCTCCCCCACTCCCCCACTTCCCCTCTCCCCCACTCCCGCGATGCTGAAGGCAGAATTGGTCGGAGTGTTTGTATCAACTGCTACTGCAATATCTATGCCTGCGGGTAGTATCTAATGCACCGACAAGAGAGTTAATGTGGAAAATTGACGAAAAGGAGGTTAGAAAATGCTGCAAGAAAAAAGCACCGAAACAGCGCGGGTCAATGCTCGAAAAACAGATGTTTTTGATGTTTTCAACTTCAAACATTATATGGGGCCAAACCCTTATTTAGGAACAGCGGCTTTAGTTTTCGATTTGGCGGTGACGGGCGCGAGCGAACCTTTGCCGATCGCACATTACCATGAAATTATTAGCGATCGCTACCCGCAACTCCAGCAGGAAACTTTTTCAAACCACGCCGAACTGTTCGGCCGTACCGCTTCAGAAGTTGCAAAACTCGACATGGGTTTGCACTTCCAACACTGGAACGTCAAGCCGTTTTCTCAGTTTAACAGAATTAGCATAGAAGCAGTTCACGCCCGCAGCGCCAGAGCCGTAGTTTACGCTGTTTGGGATTGGTTTGAAGCCATCAATCAAAATCAAGATTTTCCCTTGGAATCACAAATAGACACGCTGCAAAATATGTTCCGGCAGTCTGTTTACGGAGGCCCGACAGTTTATTCGTTAATGCGAGCGGCATCGCAAAAAGGCATTCCCGTATTTTATTTGTGGGATGAAGGATTGATGCAATACGGGTACGGGAAAAAACTCGTGCGCGGCTCTGCAACTACTTTTGATTCTGACAGCCACTTAGACTCCGATTTTACCACGCGCAAAGACGATTGTAAAGCTTTTCTCGCTACATTAGGATTTCCTGTTCCCAAAGGCGATATCGTCTCCACAGAAAGCGGAGCTCTGGCAGTTGCTAAAGACATTGGCTACCCAGTTGCTGTCAAACCAGTAGTCGGTCATAAAGGAATTGGCGTCACAGCAGATATCCGAGATGCTGAGGAATTGCAGGCCGCTTTTAAAAGAGCTGTTAAGGCAATTCCCGAAACAGAATCGGTGCGAGTAATTGTGGAAAATAGCATCAAAGGATCGGATTTTAGGCTGCTGTGCGTTGACGGCAAATTTGTTTCGGCAACTGAACGCCGACCCGCTTGGGTAACAGGGGACGGCGACTCAACAATTCGCGAATTGATCCGCCGTGAAAACCGCAAATCCCAACGTTTGGATACGCCAACTTCGGCCCTGAGCAAAATTCAGTCCGACGAATCGATGGAAATGTATCTGGCAGAACAAGGGCTGTCATTGGATAGTGTCCTAGAGGGCGATCGCACTGTATCTCTGCGCAAAGTCGCCAATCTTTCCGCAGGCGGCGTCAGCATCGACGCTACCCAAACTATTCACCCGGATAACATTGTTTTGGCTCAAGATATCGCCCTACATTTTCGGTTAACTTGTTTGGGGGTGGATGTGGTAACAGAAACTCTCGCCAAATCTTGGAAAACAGGCAATTTTGGGATTCTCGAAATCAATGCCGCGCCGGGAATTTTTATGCACCTCAACCCGGCTGTAGGCGAAGGGGTTGATGTGCCTTCCCATATTATCGAAACTTTCTTTGACTCGGGAAAATCAGCCAGAGTTCCGATTATTACTTTCAACAAAATTTCGGTGCAAGAACTGCAAGAAACAATCGACCACATTTTGTTGCAGCATCCCGATTGGACGATCGGTGCTGTTTGTCGCGGTGGACTTTTTGTCAACCGTTCTGAAAAAGTTTTGCATAAGAATTACAATCTTAACGTGCAAAGTTTGCTGCGGAATCCCAAGCTCGATTTGTTAATTGCTGAATATCCCGGAAATATTTTGGAAGCGGACGGAATGTTTTATCAAGGGAGCAATATGGTGGTGCTGGACAATCCGGGGGAAACTGAGATGATGTTGAGCAGAGAAAGCACTGATGACGATACTGTTGTGGTGAGGGAAGAAAATAGTATTTCTATTCGCCGCCAGGGGTTGATCGAACAGTATACTCTGGGAGATGGGGAACCGTTTACACGGGTTTATTTGAAGGAAATAGGGACTATTTTGTAACCTGTTCGACATTTAAGTTGGCTTTGTGGGGCGGGTTTTTAGTACCCGCCCCACCAGATAAAGGCTTTTTCTCGCTCCCGGGTGCTTCCGGGGAAGGAAATTGGGGATCGCCCAGATTTGAACTCGCTTCGTTTCACTTAGTTACAATTGGTGGCAATTCCTCAGTGGATGCACTATTCCTAAGAAACCCGGTTTCTTGCCATACTTCTGGTTACCACAGCAATATTTTCGTAGAAATTGGGTTTCCCAGGATAAGCCCTATTCCTGCGATCGTAAATTTTTAGAGAATGTAGTTTCTGGGCGGTTTCTTGTGTTATCAAGGAATTTTACAATTCTTTAAACTAATTGCACTCCGGTGGCAGAAGGTGTGGAAATATGAATGTTGGCAGCAATTGGTTTAATTCGCTGGCGGAAAGTTTACAGTCGTACCGTCGCTACATTCCAGCAGCGCTGACTCTTTGGACAGGTACGAGCTTGTCATTGGCAGCCGCCGCCCTTGTGTGGCATTCGGAAAACCAACGAATGCAAGTTCAATTTGATGAGCAAGCCGATCGCCTGAATGTGACTTTGCAGCAAAGCATCAATCACAATTTAGAAGTTCTTTACTCACTTCAAGCATTCTACAACGCATCTACTGAAGTTAGCAGACAAGATTTTAAGCAATTCGTTCAACCTGCACTTTCCCGACATTCTGCCATCTATTCTGTTAACTGGAGTGTGCGCGTGCCTGCTGCCCAAAAAGCAGCTTACGAAGCCGCAATTCGAGCCGAAGGTTTTCCGGCATTTCAAATTTACGAGCGAACTCGTGACCAAAAGCCGATCGAAGCAAAAGTGCGATCGGAATACTTTCCAATTATTTACAGAGAAGCACTAGAAGAAGATAACAAACTGATCGGTTTTGATGTTGCCTCCAGCCCCGAGCGCAAAGCAGCTTTAGAGAAGTCGGTGAATACGGGGAAAATAGCGGCTTCCGCGCAGATTAAATTAGTCAGCAACAATCAACCGGGATTGCAAGTATTTCTGCCAGTACCCCGTCGCACAACTTCTCTAGATAACTCGGTTAAGAACCGCGAAAATCTCATGGGAGTTATTGCGGGTCTGTTTCAGATCACCCATATGGTCGATTTCTCTTTAGAATCCCTAAATTTAGACAGCATTAATTTTTACCTATACGACAACTCGGCTACAGGGAAAGAACGCTTTCTGGTGCGCTACGACTCACAAGCTAAGCAGTTGATAGATAACCCAAAACTAGAAAAGCCAGAGTTAACTAATGTTCGGGGGGAAATCTGTCAAAATCCTAGTGCTTGCACTCGCTTATTGAACGTAGCAGACCGCCAGTGGATGCTGCTAGTTTTGCCCGGGAACGGGTACAACGGTCTGAAGACGCATCAGGGTTCGCTGGCTATTTGTGCGATCGGGCTATTGATGGCTGGCAGCTTGACGATTTACCTGTTGATGTCTCTAGAACGTACCGCCAAAGTAGAACAGCAAGTGTACGATCGCACAATTCAACTAAAAGAGCGCACCGCTGAACTAGAAACAGCACTAAAAAAGCAGGAAACTCAATTTAAACTAATCCAAACTGAAAAAATGTCCAGCTTGGGGCAGTTGGTGGCTGGAGTTGCCCACGAAATTAACAATCCTGTCAACTTCATCTCTGGGAACCTGATCCATACAGGCGAATATACTCGAAACTTGCTGGAACTTGTGGAAATATACCAGCAGCAATATCCGAACCCAACGCCAGAAGTGCAAGACAAACAAAAAGAGATCGAATTGGAGTTTATTATTGAAGACTTGCCTAAAATCCTAAAATCAATGAATTTGGGAGCTGAACGCATCCGCCAGATCGTGCTTTCTCTGCGGAATTTTTCGCGATTGGATGAATCTGAAATGAAGTCTGTTGACATTCACGAAGGCATTGACAGCACCTTGATGATTTTGGAGAGTCGGCTGAAACCCCAAGCTGATTTTCCGGGTATTCAAGTCATCAAAGAATACGGAGATTTGCCCTTAGTGGAGTGTTTTGCGGGACAATTAAATCAGGTATTTATGAATATTTTGACAAATGCTATTGATGTTTTATATGACGCACAAAATCAAAAAAATCTGCTCGGGCAAAGTTTCTCAAATTCGCCATTTTTACCTACAATTATGATTCGCACTGAACTTTTAAATTCTAATTGTGTATGCGTGCGAATCTCTGACAATGGAACGGGCATGACCGAGAATGTCAAAAAACGTTTGTTTGAGCCGTTTTTCACTACCAAGCCTGTAGGCAAAGGTACTGGCTTGGGATTGTCGCTCGGCTATCAAATAGTGGACAAACATCAAGGTTCGCTCAGGTGCGTATCGGCTCCGGGAGAGGGAACTGAATTCTCGATTGAGGTGCCGGTGCGGCAACAGTCCCAGCAATCTGTTTCTCAGGTTTCAACTGCGGTAGGTGTTAGTTGAAATTAGCGGGAGAACTCTCGCTTATAGCTGAGTCTAGCCTCGCTCCCCCTAGCATCTCCATTTCTAATGGGAACGCACGAGCGTCGCCGTTCTCTCTTTTTTTTATTTCTTTAGGAAAGGTGCGCACCCTACTTGGGAAAGGTGCGGATTGCGCACCCTACAGTTAACAGCTAACAGTCAACAGTTAACAGTTAGAGTTATTGGCAACTGCGTGCTAATTTCGAGTCAAATCTTGCCCAAAACAAATATCTTGGGTTTTACTCACCGCGACAATTTATAATTGTAGCAATGCCAGATTACCAATTACTAATTACGATGTCTTTACAATTTATTAGCATTCCGCCAAAAACCGATCGCAAACCTGTCGCTGTGATTGTCGCTTTGCACGGATGGGGTGCTAATGCTCGGGATTTGACTTCTTTAGCACCGGCTTTCAATTTACCGGATTATCAGTTTGTGTTTCCCGACGCCCCCTTTCCCCATCCTCAGGCAATGGGCGGCAAAGCGTGGTATGACCTTCAAGGTAAAGACGCTCAGGGATTGGTAAAAAGCCGGCAATTGCTGAGGGAATTTTTGCTGTCTTTGGAAAGCAGCACGGGCGTGCCTTTGTCTCGCACTATTTTAGGCGGTTTTTCTCAAGGGGGAGCGATGACTCTAGATGTGGGATTGACTTTGCCTGTAGCCGGTTTAATTTGTCTGAGCGGTTATTTACACCCGTCGATTTCGCCAGTTGCTGGGAGTGCTTTGCCACCTGTTTTAATCGTGCACGGTACTCAAGATACTATTGTGCCCGTTACTGCTGCTGTGCGATCGCGCGACAGTTTGACTGCTTGGGGAACTGCGGTGCAGTATCGAGAATTTATCATGGGACACGAGATTCTGCCCGAAGTTATAGATGTAATGCGAAGTTTTGTTGTAGAAACTGTGTCGAAATCAGATTAAAGGCTTAGGATATAGTATGGCGGAAGTCTCGGGCAGGGGAAAAAAATGAAAACTTTAACCAAAGCATCGCGCGATATTGCTGTACTTACTTCTCAGGACGTGGCAGAATTGGCTGTCCGTTTGGAAGTGGACGATTATGCAGATCCTTTTGAGGGATTGAATGATTGGCATTTGTTGCGATCGCTTGCCTTTCAGCGGCCGGAGATGGTTGAACCTTATCTCCACCTTCTGGATATGGAAGCCTACGACGAAGCATAGCCTAAAAAATCTAGCTTAAAATTTTCGACGGAATTGAGGAAGAAGTTAGCAGCATATTTTGTTGTGAATTGAACAGATGAGTTATGGATTTTTGTCTATTTTCATCTTAATTTCTTTCTTGATTCTTTTTTATGAAAAAATGACACCCGTTTCAAAAAAGAATGTGAATGTAGGCCAGCTCTCAACCCTGATATTCATCAGTAATTCCCAATTTAAAATCTAAAATCTAAAATCTAAAATATAAAATGGTATGACATGAAAGGCAGACGAATTTTAATCGGCGTTAGCGGCGGAATTGCGGCTTACAAAGTTTGCGAAGTAGTTTCAACTTTAGCGAAAGCTGGAGCTGAAGTTAAAGCTATTCTTACTGATGCGGCCGCGGAGTTTGTAACGCCTTTGACTTTTGCTACTCTGTGCCGCCATCCTGCTTTTACGGACAAAGATTTTTGGCAAGCAAGTCACGGCCGCCCCCTGCACATTCAACTGGGAGAATGGGCGGAAGTTTTTGTTATTGCTCCCCTGACAGCTAATACTTTGGCTAAGTTGGCGGGGGGTTTTGCTGATAATTTGCTGACTAATACTGTCTTAGCTTCTACTTGCCCAATTTTGCTGGCACCGGCGATGAATACGGATATGTGGGAACAGCCTGCGGTGCAGCGGAATTGGCGGGAAGTGTTGACTTATCGGCGCTATCATGCTGCGAATCCAGGGGCGGGAATGCTGGCGTGCGATCGCGCGGGTGTCGGCCGCATGGCAGAACCTGGTGAGATTTTGCCTCATATTGAATCGCTGTTGTATGCGAAGGGCGATCGAGATTTAGCGGGGCTTCGGGTGTTGATCGGTGCGGGAGGAACGCGGGAACACCTCGATCCGGTGCGGTTTATCGGCAATCCTTCCAGCGGCAAAATGGGTATAGCTTTGGCGCAAGCTGCACAGCACCGGGGCGCGACAGTGACGCTGGTACACAGTATAACTGGCGAATTGCCGCTCTCAGGTGTGCGGGCGATCGCAGTTGCGAGTGCACAAGAAATGCGGCAGGCGATGCTGCAATGCTTTCACGATGCGGATTTGACGGTGATGGCAGCAGCGGTAGCGGATGTGAAGCCGGCTGAGTACAGTAGTGAGAAATTGCCGAAGCGATCGCTCCCGAATTGTTTGCCTTTGACACCGGTAGCGGATATTGTGGCAGAGTTGGGAAAATTGAAACAGCCGCACCAAAAATTAATCGGGTTTGCAGCACAAACTGGGGATATTGTCAAGCCAGCTTTGGAGAAATTGCGGGCGAAGAAACTTGATTTAATTGCGGCAAACCCGATCGATCGAATAGGTGCTGGTTTCGGCAGCAATACCAATCAAGCAATATTAATTAATGCCGCCGGCAAGCAAGTAGAAATAGCACCTTGCAGCAAGCTAGAAATGGCTCACCGATTGTTAGATTTTGTGATGAAAGGGTGAGGGCGCAATTTACTCATTAACTGGGATTAATTACTACTGGTTCGGGCGATAATTCTGATTCCCCAAAATCCGTTGATTCCGAGTCAGCGGGCAATTCAGTATCTGCGACAGTAATTTCTAGTTTAAATCCTAATGCTTCGAGCAGTGCTACCAAACTGTAAATTTCCGAACCTCCACTTTCGGTCAACATCTTGTCGAGTTTTTCGTGATGTTCTTTTGCTGACTCCGAAAGAGTATTCATCCTGATTCGAGCCTCAATTACCTTTCTGATGGCATTTCTCAAAAGTGCGGGTTCAGAGTCTTTTTCTTCCAAGATAGCCCCGATAAAACCAGCAGCTTCTTCCGGCTCGTGGAGAGATTCAATTAGGTACTCGCGGTAGCTATCACTTGTGGGTGCTTTCACGTTTTTCATAATCTGTCCAGTATTCTATAGCTTGTCGAATGTTCTGTCCTTGGGTGCTTTTATCCCCAGCTATGAGGATTACCACAATTGTCAAGCCGACTTGTCCAAAGTAGAGGCGGTAGCCCGGGCCATAATTAATTCTGAGTTCAAAAACTCCTTGTCCCACTGACTTGAAATCTCCGAGATTACCTTGCTCAACTTCGGTCAAGCCTAGATTTGATTCTAACTCTAACATTCCGATCGCGGAGCGAATCAAGCCACTCGCCGAATGGTACTCTACCCTCTGCTGTAGCGTAACGTAGAACTTCCCTGGGTTGTACTTCTATGATTTTATCGTACATGATTAACAATTTCTATCGTAAGTGCGATCGACAGTCCATTAAGTAAGCAAATCATACTTAAGACAGAGGTATTCGAGCGACAAAATAGTAAACCTTGTTTGAGGAAACAAAGTTTAAATTAAACAGGGCATTGTGAATGAATTTTAAATCGATCGCAAAAACCAATCTACTATTCGGCAGCCTGATAATTAGCCTCGGATTGCAAGCACTTCCAGCCACAGCGCAAGCAGTCACCGACGCGCAAGTTTCCGCCCTCGTAGAAGCGCTGCGACAAGCCGCCCCCCCACAAGCCGCAAATGACGGAATGTACAGTCAGTGGCAAGTTTTGCCGGGCAATATTTCCCGCTGGGCAAAATTCTGTACCAAACAAGATTTAACACCGCAACAATTTGAGGCCGACGCGACAAAAGCCAAATCAATTGTTACCTGTATCGTGGGCGATTTGCTGCGCGACGAATACAAAGCTAGCAGCAACAATGAATTAACCGCAGTACGCCGCGCCGCTTGCTGGTGGATGACAGGGGACTCCGCAGCTTGTAAAAGTGGCGCAACTGCTACTTATGCCGATAAAGTTATCAGCGTTTACCAGCAGCAGCGACCTAAAAAGTAAAGTTTGTGCTGGCAAAATTTAGATTTTTTTGACCGCAGATGGACGCAGATTAACGCAGATGAATTGCGCTCGGTTTCATTCCCCGATCGCTAATTCATCTTCTTTTAAAGTAACTGTTAGCCTAAATCCTAACGCATCCAATAACGCGATTAAAGCGTAAATTTCATAAGCGCCACTTTCCGAAACCATTTGATCGAGTTTCTCGTGATGTACTTTAGCTTGCTTTAAAAGATTGTTCGCCAGCAAACGTGCATCAATTACGTCTTGAATTTCCGCCCGCAGCAGTTGAGAATCCGGTGATTCTACTTCTAAAGCCACACTCAGGTAAGCCGCAGCTTCTGCGGGGTTTTTTAGAGATTCAATTAGTGCGTTCAGCCAGCTTTCACTGGTTGGCGCTATAACGTTCTTCATATTCTGCACTTATAGTATAAGCCCGACAGAACTAAGGCAAAAAAATGGTTTACGCGCTACTTATAGCGGTAAGGTGCGGAGGGCCCACCCTACATATACAAGTTCTGCATTCAGGACTAGCCGAGTTTCCCTCGGTTGTACTTCCATGATTTTTGGAAAATATACATATTAGCCTGTGCAGATTTCAATTTGCGACTGAATTACCCATTTCCCGCCTGACTTCTCATCAACTTTTGCACGCTCCCCAAAGCCCTATTTAATTCGTAACTCTTTCTTTCCGAATTCTGCAAAAAAGCCTGCTGTTCTTCCTCAATCATTAACACATCCTGCCGCACCAAACCATCTAATAACTTTTGAGCCGCACCGAACAAACTATCTTTAATAAACCTGCGAAACCAAACCGGCAATTTGTGCAGCCGCCAAAACGCATTTAATGAGGTAAAATGAATTAAATAAGCGCGAGTTGCTGTCTCGCTCACAGGACAAACCAAGCAGTAAATCTTAAAATCGCTACCCAAAGTTGAAACCCAGTGCGGGTAAACATAACTCACTTCCAGCGGTTCCGGGTGCAGTCGGCGCAGAGATTTAAAAAACAACTGAGAAATTGACCAAATTTTATCTATTTTGTAATAACTTTGTGCCTGATAGCGAGCAGTTACTAGATGCTCGTTTTCTTCTAAAGAATCTAACACCGGATTTGCCCAAGCTTGCCAATCATCGTGCAAGTGTCCGTGGTACATATCCATCAAATTTTCAATTAAAAATGAATAGTGTGCCTGACAGTCGATGACTGAAACTGTGGCAATATAATTGAGATGTTCCCACTCGGGCAAATCCAATAAATCTATTTTTTCGGCTTGCGTTTCGTCGCCGGGAAACAGCCAGATAAAACCGTTTTGTTCCTTGGCTGGATAGGAGCGAATTTTGCAGTTAGGTAGCTTTTGATTTTCTGCTAAATAATCGACTTCGGCGCATTCTCCCTTTGCATTTAACCGCCATCCGTGGTAAGCGCATTCGATTAAATCGCCTTTAACTTGACCGTGGCTGAGTTTAACTTGTCGGTGCGGACATCTATCTTCTAAAGCGTTGATTTTTCCTGCACTGTCGCGGAAAAGTACGATCGCCCGATTCCAGATTTTCGCAGCGAGTGGCTGAGTTTGCACCTCGGTGCTGCGGGCGATTGCATACCACCGATCCAGATTAATGCCCAACTCGCGGATATGAGTTTTTTGTTCCCTTCCAGATACCGATTGTATCGCGTTGTTTTGCATTAGAAATGTTCCCAGATTACGCCCATAAAACAACCCAATTTTACAAAATAACAGCCGGGAAAGCAACGACCGTAAATCTTTTTAAATTGCCGTTCTGACAAATACCTGTCGCTAGCTAAATGTTTCAACCAGCTTGGCGACAGTCTAAATCTTAATAATCTTGAAGCTGTACGAAATCCGTAGGTAGAACAGTCTGGAATAAAATCTCTCGCTGCACCTACTATGTAGCCTATTGTAGCAGGTCTTTCGATTTCCGATATATTATCTAAAAAGACGATTTTTCCGTGCCTATTTAACAATTGTTTAATTACTGAGAGGGCGGCGGGGAGGTTGGGCAAGTGGTGAAAAGTGGCGGCACTAACGATTAAATCAAATTTGTGCTCTAACGTTAATTGACTGGCATCCATTTGAATGTATTCGATATTGGGGGCTGAGCGTTTTTGACGGGCGATCGCCAGCATTTTTGCTGAAAAATCTACGGCGACTACACGATCGTAATACTGGGCTAATTCAAAAGCAAGAATTCCCGAACCGCATCCAATATCTAATGCTGCACCTTTGCTGGTCGATAGGTTTTTAGTAAAGAAATCGTTCTGGTTTTGCAAGGTGGCGGCGAAATCGTATTCTGTTGCAAAAGCATCAAACATTACAGGTTTATTGCGAATTGTGCAGTTACTCTTCAGCATCTATTATTGGTTTATACTGATTCAATAATATTTTAACCGCATATTCACCCCGCTCAACGGAGATATTTTTTGGGTTCGCAAGCTCTGCCTTTTCTCCTCAGCGAAACCGCACCCACAAACCGTAACTCATCTTAAAAAAAGAATGCAACTGTAGTAAAGCTCCAAACCCTTATATAATAAGTCATTCCCAATTCTTTAATTCTTTAATTTAAAATTTAAAATGGTATGGCAGGGGGCGGGTTTCACCGAGAATAGCAGCCGATAATTGACGATTTATAAAACCCGCCCCCCTGCCAACCTTAGATTTTTAACACGCCTTCGGGATTTACCGTCAAGAGCGATCGCCTCTGCAAACCTTCCTGATATAAAATAGCATTAGCGGCCAACAAACCGCTGCTCACTGCCCTTTCCATTAAACCGCAAGGAAACGGCATTTTTACCCAATCTCCCGCAAACAAAAGATTTGGAACAGCGCAGCAAGTTTCTGGTCGTTCTGCATAGCTACCGGGCGGATATCCAGAAAAATTTTTTTGATTTACCAATTCCCGGTGCAGCATATTTGCCTCTTTTAATTCCGGTACAATTTCGTACAATTCTTGCTCAAAAGTCGCCAACAAAACTTGCTGGTTCGGAAATTCCTTCTCCTTGTAACAATAAGCGTGCAGTTCCACAACACTACCGCCAGTTTTCTGATTCCACTCGATAAACTGATCCTGAATTTTGTGGTAAAGCGTAATGCTGTCAGTCAGTTTGTAGCCGGAAAGCGAACTGAAATTGCTGTGTTCCCAGGGAAATTCGCGATCGAACCAAAAACGGCCCACCGCAAACGGATCGGCTATTTTCAAGCTCTCGATCCGCTTCTGCACCTGCGGATTCACCTCACCGCTGGCCAAACTAAACAAATGCTGCATCCCCGGAACATCTGCCGCCAAAACATAGTAATCAGCCTTCAATGTTTCTCCCAAATTCTGCGGCTGCGATTGGTTAACCGCTGCGGCCAACTGTACCTCATCTGCTTTTTCATCGACTACCTTAAATCGAGGCAAATCCCGCTGAGCAGGCCCACTCACAACTCGCCCTTCGGCATCAAAAACTGCCCCGTGACAAGGACAGTGAAATTGACCGTCGTTTTGTTTCTGAACTGTGCAGCCTTGGTGAGTGCAGCTCAGAGAAATTGCCTCTTTTCCCGACGGTGCGGCGGCAAATACGCTGTCACCAGCGCCGAAATATTCGGTAGAGTTTCTGTCAGTTAACAGCGCGTTTCGCTTCACCCAAAAAGGTATTTTACTCTGCACATCTCCCGACTGGTAACTCAGAGAATCAATCTTGCCGTTTTCCCAGCGAATTTCACTGACTGCGACATCTGTCAATACTTTGCCACCTTTGCTTTCAATCGCTCTGGCAATAGGCTGCACCAAACTCGTGCCCATATCTTGCCGCGTGCCGTTGAATGCCAAACCCTCTGGATTTCCGAAAAAGTAAAAGTGGAAGAATTGCATTAATTCTCCCGCGCTCAATTCGTCGGGAGCGTTGAGGCTGGACTTAGCAAAAGGCAGAAAATACAAGTCATAAAGCCCGCGCGGAAATTCACCTTTTACCCAGTCTGCAACTGATATATTGTCGAGGCGATCGAAAGTTTTTTGAGTTTGAAAACCGCCGATTTCCCGAAATACTTGCCAGTGAGCGGGTTTTGTGAGATTGATTCCCCACTTGAGCCGATTGGGAGAAGATATCCCCAAGTCAACTATATTCCAGGGAAAAGCTGAATGGTTGGGACGGAAAACTTCGGGTTTGTATTTGCCGTCTCGAAACACAACGGCGTAGGACTCTAAAGATACAAAGTTATCGGTAATTTCTAGTTCTTCAACCACACTTTTGAGGTTGTAGTATTGCGGAAAAAAACCGTGGAAACCGTGTTCCATCATAAAAGTTTCGTTCCCGACTTCTATCGGCCAACTAGCAATTTTACCGCCGAGTTGGGGCGATTTGTCGAGCAATGTTACGGCGAAACCCCGCTGGGACAGTTCATAAGCACAGGCGAGCCCGGCCAAGCCTGCCCCTACAACTGCAACGGTTTTGCGCTGATTCAGCATTCGCGGCAAGTCAATAGAATCTTGCACAAAAACGGTGGGCTCTGGCTTGGAAAATCGAGAGTAGCCCAGCAGCCCGCCTGCGGCACCGACTCCGAGGAATTTGAGGGCGGTTCTTCGAGAAACTGGTTGGGATATCGGTGAATTGGTTGATTGACTCATCAGCGGTACGCGGTAACGGGCTTTAAACACAAATACGCCATAAGGCATATATCATAGACCGAAAGCAGGATATGTGAAGAAATACTAAGACACATTCCCCAGTCCGATCGCGATCGCACCGTGTCAAGTTCGATCGCACACAATCTTTAGCAGAAGGAAGAAGGCTTTAGTTACCTAGAAGAGAAGCAAGAAAAAATAAGTAAAAAGCGATCGACCCATAGCATAAAATTCTCTAAATAATTAAGTTTTTTTTTTATTTATAACTTAGGAGTGTGGGCGATCTATGCCACACATATTGGAGCGATCGGGAAAAGTGCGATAAATTTTAGAGTTTTTAAGCGCAGAACGATCGCGGTCTTCCCGCCCGTGCCACGCACAAATCTCGAACAAACGGCATTAATTTATGTCACTCAACTCTTGGCAACCGCCGTTAATGATGCTAAAAAATTAGGAGATTTGCGGGCAAAATTTTATGCCAAAGGCAGTCTGGGCGAATTGTACGAAATAACCGGGCAGATATCCGAGGCAAAACAATTACTCAGTCGAGCTTTAAGTAATATCAAATCCGGTAGCATCGGAATTAATATTACCGACAGCCAGGACACGGCAGTGCCGTTTCCCTACCCGGATTAATTGTAGGGAAACGGCACTGCCGTGTCCTCTAGATCGTAATTAGTGCAACCAGAAACGATATAAGTTGGCGCAAAAAAACTAACTATTTAAAAATAAGTAAATACAGAGAATATATCTACTGCAATCACTCAATATATGGGCGCTAGATTCAGGATATTCCTCACTCAAGACCAAGACAAAACCCGATTCAACCTGAGAACTGCGGATGTGCGGCAAAAAGTCAAAGACGCCCCTAGAGGTAATGCCTGTTAAATGCACCTGGCTGCTATGTAGAAAACAGGACTTAGGTGAAGAAATCCAGTTTTTACGTAAGTCCTGTTTATGCAAAACTTCTGCATAATTTATAAAACTTTACATAAATCGCGAATTTCTTGGCGCAGGGACTCTGTTGGTGCTGGTGTGCACGCCCTACGGCAGAGATTTGCGGTTTGTCTTGAATGCTATAATCGTGGCGCGATCGCCAGCACCGTCAAATATTCCCAGCCACAGCCCAACTTTTGCCAACTGCTGCCGCCAACTGCGCCCTCAACCTTCCCAAAATTATGCACTACAAATCCCAGCAGCAACACCAAAAACACACGACTCATAAAAAAATTAAAAAAGCTATTTTTTACTGTTTGACAGCAATATTTTTCTGCTGGAGCACCGCGAACCTCGCTACAATTGCCCAAAACACAAACCAGGGCGGGCTTAACGGGCAAGAAATGAGAAATTTACTCGATCGGGGAAACCTCACCGAAGCCGTAACCAAAATCGAACAAGACTGGGAAGAAGACTATCAAAAATACTTTGAAGAAGACTTTGCCGCCCGTGCAAAAACCGCCGAAGCAATATCAAAAACTCTATCCCGCCTAGCAGTTCAAACAAAGAAAAAACCAGCTTTAATTTACGCCATCCCGCGCACCGATCAACTAGAATTAATCTTAATATTGCCCGATCGCCCGCCCATTCACCGCAGCGTCCCGGAAGCAAAACAAGAGACACTGCTCTCAGTAGTCCAAGAATTCAGCAGCGAAATCACCAACCCCGTAAAAATCAACACCACCAGCTATCTAGAACCAGCCCAACAACTCTACAAATGGATAATTTCACCGCTAGAAACAGATTTGCAAACAGCAAGAATTGAAACATTGCTGTTCTGCGTCGGCGAAGGTTTGCGAACCGTACCCCTAGCAGCAATGCACGACGGACAGCAATTTCTGATCCAAAAATACAGCCTCGCCCGCATCCCCGCCTTCAAATTCATAGACAGCAATTACACCGACCTCAGAAACACCCAAGTCCTAGCAATGGGAGCATCAAATTTTTCAGAAACGGCAAACAAAGAACCGCTGCCGGCAGTGCCGTTAGAATTGGGCGCGATCGCCCGACAGTGGCCAGGTCAATCCTTTCTCAACGAAGATTTCACCATAGTAAACTTGCAATCCCAGCGGCTGCAACAAAAATACGGAATCATCCACCTCGCCACCCACGCCGAATTCCGCCCTGGAACCCCAAATAACTCCTACATTCAATTTTGGGACACGCAACTTAGACTAGATCAAATGAGAGATTTAAAATGGAACAATCCGCCCCTTGAACTATTAGTATTAAGCGCCTGTAGAACCGCCTTGGGAGACAAAGAAGCAGAACTCGGATTTGCCGGTTTAGCGCTGCAATCGGGAGCAAAATCAGCCCTCGCCAGCCTGTGGTACGTCAGCGATGCGGGGACTCTCGCCATGATGACAGAGTTTTACCAGCAGTTAAAAATCAGCAGGCCAAATGACCTTCCAATCATTAAAGCTGAAGCTCTCAGGCAAGCACAAATTGGTGCGATTGAAGGCAAAGTGACGATCGAACGCGGTCAACTGCGAAGTTCCCGAGGCGAAACTCCCTTGCCCCCGTCCATCCCCAAACTCGACAGCAAAGATTTATCCCATCCGTATTATTGGGCAGCTTTCAGCATTATTGGCAGTCCTTGGTAAGTCGGCCTCTTGACCGACACAGGTGATAGGCTATAAAAAATAAAGTAATTCAATGCCTGTCGCTGTCGCTCAACAAACCACCACCAACCTGTGACGAATCAAGCGGGAGCCTTCAAGGGGAAAGAAAGATGAAAAAATTAGAGTTTTTGCTACAGAAAGAAGGCGATCGCGCCTGGTTGCCCCTAGAAACCTCCGACGTGGAAATTCTAGAAGGCAAATACCGCGTCGTTGCTCGCATTCAGCACCCCAACACCGACATCGAAATTCGCGTTACCCATACTTCCTTCGACGAAGGGGCGCAGCGGAAAGTCCAAAGCCGATCGGCCCGCACCAACCCCGAAGGATTAGTCGTGATCATTCCTTACACCAGGCTCAAGCCCGGACTGTGGGAACTCTCCTGCTTGCCAGATCCCAAATCAACACCAGCAAAACCTTGGCAGTACGGCGTTCAGTTGGAAGTATTGCCCGCAGAATCGGAAACCTCCGAACCCCTACCGCCGATCGACCAAACCGAACCCGCAACTTCCGCCGCACCACCAAAAATCGCCGCACCAGCCGATCGCGCAGCCCCACAAATCGCCGCACCGGTCGATCGCCCCGCACCAACCCAAATCCCAGCAGCCTTAACAGCACCGCAGCAGGCCAAAATCTACCAATTCCCCACTCCCCCAACCGCCCAACCCAAACCGGGCGTCAAACTCGAACTCGTCCTCGATCGAGAAACCTTCGTCACCCAACTCGGTCGCCCCTTAATCATTTCGGGCAAAATCGACATTCCCCAACCCCCCCAAACAACCAGAAAGACAGCAACTCTCATCCCCGAATCCGAAGCGCTAGAACTCAAACAACTCATCGGTTCAGCACAACTGCAAATTTACCTGCGCGACCCCCAAACCTCACAAATTCTCGCAGAAATCCAGCAGGCGATGCCAGAACAAGTTCCTCCCTGCATCTTTGCCTGCGTCACCTACATTCCAGCCGAGTGCAAAAGCCGCCTAATATTAGGAGAAGCTATTCTCAGCAGCGGCAGCGTTACCCTAGCCACCAAAGCATTCACAATTACAGCCCGTTTAGAGCATCTTCTAGAAGCAATTGAAGACAATTTCATCGAAGAAAAGCATCAAGCCGAACCCTCCCTAACAGCCTCAAAACAGCCTCGGAGCGCCACAAATCTATCCTTTCTCAAGCTAGTAGAAAAATCCTTAGACCCTCCTTCCCCCGCCGAATCTCCAACAAACGAGCCCTTACCCCCTCAACTGAGTTCCCGTCAGACCTCAAGTGCAGGCGGCCTAGAATTGCCAGCATTCGGTAACAAACTGCCCGACAGCAGCCGATCGCAATTGCTTTCGGAAATCTCCAACTCGGCTCGAACTGCCGCAGAGTCGATCGACCCACAAACCAAACCCTCAGACATCCCAACATCCCCTAAAACAGCGGAAATCGGAGCGATCGACCAAAAACCAGAAAACAGCCCAGAATTAGCAACAACAGCCCCAGAAACTCCGCCAGAACCCACAAAACAGGCATTTCAAACCTTAAACGTCCAAAATAGATTTTGGTCGCGACTGAGTTCCTTAGCCAGCAACGGCGAATCCCCCGAATGGCTGAAAGCAACCGCCCTGTCGCCAACTCCAAAAGCCACCGCCAATAGCAGCGAGGCAATTGCCGTTGTCGAAGAAAGCAGTCCCACCCAGCAGCAACCCAAAACCAGCGAAATAATTTCCGACCCGAAATCCACTAGCCCGGAAGCCAGAGAATTTGTGGTCTTTGACGAACCCCCGCAGCCGAAACAAGTTGCTCAAAAAACCGCAACTGTCGCAGCAGAAGACACTCCGCCAACTCCCTACGTTTTGCCAGAAGACGAGTTAGTACCGATGCCAATTTTGGAATTGCCGCGCGCCGAAATCCTCGGTGGCGGGCCGGTAAGAGTGCAAGTGCAACTCCCAGAATTAATGCCCCGGATTTATGTGAAAGTTTGGGTGTACGATCGGCAAACCTACCTGATTCTCGACGGCCCGCGCTGGATTACCGAATTTAAACCTAACGGGTTGGGAAACGTCCGAGCAAGTGTCGAGTTAGAGATTCCCTACGGCTGCATGGAAGTAGAATTTGAGGCGATCGCCGTTGAAATGCAAACTCAGCGGGAAAGTCACAAAGTAAGTGTTCACCGCCAAGTTTTACCCCCAGCCGGGCCAACTTTGCCCCTCGAAGGTTAACCGCAATTAACATCTCGATTCATCGGCGATCGTCTGTGGTTTTAAAAAGCCTCTTGACTGAACACTATTAGAAAAAGCTGGATTTGGCGGCGAGAAATCTAGGGATATTCCCGGTTTCTCGCCGCGCGCCCGCAAGTCCTAGTCTACTTACCAGTCAACTGCCGAAACTTCTTCTTAAACTTATTCTTATACACGTAGATCGATCGCTGTAAATCTTCAACTTGCAACGACATCTCCGCCTCCAAACCCGTGCGGTTCCAAACATCCTCCTGACACTTGCGACGGCAAAAATTCATCGGTTCCGAGTAAACTTTCCCATTAGATAAACTTGGCTTCGGCCCGCACCAGTGAATCACAGTCGCCTGAGTGCGATCGCCCCCAGGCCCACTTGACTCAACCGGAAACTGCTTTCTCAACAAATCCTGGTCAAAATCCGGCACCAACAACTGCATATCCACATTCTGCACCCGCAGTTTGCCCTCTTGAGCGGCGCGGAAGACCATCAGGTTAAAAAAGCCCATGTCTCCATACTTAAATATCTCTGGATGTTCATCATTAAAATCCAGAATCTTTCTATACTCCTCTAAGCTGAAAACACCTCGCTTCCCAAAGAATGTGCCTGGACAGACAAAGCGAGAGCGATAGTCTTGCCAACGAAAATCTGGAAAATACTTTTCGACTCCCGGAATGTCAAAGAAATATTCCGTGACATCCGCATCCGAGTAATCGTAACAAGGCTGGTCAATAATAAAGTCGAAGTCTTGAAAATTAGCGAATTTGAGGACATCTCCCCAAATAATTGTATCTGCATCCATCACGAGAAAATTTTGCCACGGACTTTCCCAAAAGGGAATCATATGACTTTTTCCCCAACCAAAGCTTCTTTTTCTCAGAAGTGGCTCAGAGACGCTATCGTGATTAATGACGCGCACTCCGTAAACTTTTTCTAGGGGACTCACGGAAAACGTACCGTCAATCAACAGGCAGATGGGAACATCTCCCAGGAAATATCGGATGCTAGCACAGCAACCCTTTGCAAACAAATAATCTTGGTCGCAGCAAGCAATAATAACACCAAAATCTTCCATAAACCCTCACTTTTTTACTAACTTGCCTAGCCACAGCGTTTCGGTTTTTGTTCTGACAGCAGTTCGATTTTCAAGTTTTGTATTTTCGCCAGCTTAGCACTAAATCCCTGCGATCGCCTGTAGACAAAAACATCGGTAAAACCACTAGGAATCTTGGGTATAATTGGTCTGTGAAACAACTGAGTCCGACTGCGCGCTTCCGGGTCAAGCAACACTAATTGCAGCCGCACTTTCGGTGCTAACAAATGACTCATTGACAGTATATTTCCTACACTGACTTCCGAGATATCACTGACAACCAGGGGCTTTGGAGTGCGATCGATCTTGCGAGCAATTGCGGGATTTTCCCTGCCCCATTCCTTAGTCCACCAAGTCTCGGCTTGAGAACTAACGGCATTTGACACAACCCCGCCCGTTAACAGTACAACTGTGAGAAGTTTCCACACTTGTTGCCGTTTCCAGCTTGGCACAGCGCGCTAATTTTAGTCGCTAACAGATAAGCAACAGCGATTTGCATCCCCAAATAAGTCGGAAATAGGTAGCGAGCTTTAGTCGATCGGGTTCCTCCCAATATAACATCCGGCAGCACCACTGCCAGTGCTGTCACCGCCCTCACCATCACCACAAACAGCCAAACCTGTTTGTTCGTCTCATCAGAACACAGAAAATAAACTGCGTAGCCTACGATTGCTACTAAAATTAAAGTAGCTGCCACTAAACCAATAAGATATATCGATCTAGCATGATAACTTAGAAAAAAAAAACGCGGTCGATATTTTCGAGCCAATTCTTAACTAAAGATAGCCTGGTAGTTTCTAGATATGCCCAATTTCTTTACCCGGCTGCTGCCCTTCTATTCACAGTAAAATTCCCATCCAAGGCAGAAAGGCTAGCAACGGCACGGCACTTGCTATTAAGTAAATCACTACCTTTTTATCCAACCTTAAACCTTGAGTTCCTACTAGATAAATGCCGTGTCAGAACGCAACTAACAGGCTAAATAAATGAGTGTAAAATCCCAGAATATTTGCTACTGCGTAAAGGCTCTAGCTCAGCTTAGTTTCCAGCCGCATTGCTCGCAGCAGAGACGCACAAGAAATCAAAATCAGCGCCGGCCACAAACAGTAGGGACGGGCTTCTTGAGCGTAAAGCACGTGCAAGGGAGAAACTGCTAACAATCCCACGGCTATCCACTCCACGCCACTTCCGGCGGTGCAAACAATTCTCGGCACAGCCAGTACAGGCTAGGAAACGCTAACAAACTTATCCAAACTGAGAAACTTCTCGTCGCTGCGGGAGAATCACCGAATAGTTTTGCCCAACACTTGACTGTGAGAAAATACAGTGGAGGCAGTTGAGGTTCTTCAATTGCCAAACTTTTAACAGTATCGACAAAATTTTTTGTCGCATTGGGGCGCTGATTTTTCATCAAATCTTGGGCCGCTACTAACTGACCGCTGCTTATTTCATGAAGCACTTCTGTTTGCGTGTATCCAGGAATCCGCAGGGAAGTAAATGCTTCATCGTACCAATAATATTTTTTGTCGATGTTGATGAATCGAAAAAACACTCCTAATACCAATAATACAACTACTAAAACCCGCAGTTTACTTTTCATCCCAGTCAGATCTGGTGTCAAAATATCTAATAGTATAGATGGTACCCCTCAATGTAACATTGTATATAAAGGTCGAGTGTATGGCTAAATCTACAGGTTGTTCGATCGCCCTCCCATCACTTGTGGCATTTACTTGTGCTGTTAGCAAATTAGAACCGTCTTGGATGCGATCCTTTCTCTCATCAACCGAGTTTTTAAGCTTCGAGCGATCGCCTAAAACCAAGTATTTGCTTTTCTCAAACCTGGTTGAGGCGTCATGAACCCCAGGAAAATCAATGGATACTTTGGCAGTGGCATAAATCACAGAGGAAAGGTGCTTTGAGAACCAGAAGCCGTGCCCCTAAAAAAACTAATTGTGAAACGCCAGACAGCGAGGCCGCACAATACTAATTTCACCTAATAGACATTCAGTTGGCTGCCACTGCCAGACCACAAAAAAATTGTTTTAAAGTAGCAGGAAATTAAACCCGCCGACGGGCGGTATCAAAAATGGCGATCGCCCTGGCAAGTCCCCACTGCTGGGGGCATCAGAAAATTAAAATTAGTCAAGTCTGAAATTGGGCCCGGAGGAGGTAAATTTACCAGCCTCGATCCCTGAGTTCCTCACTCCTGGCAAGAAATAGCCTCTTCCGGGCCGCGAGGTTTAAAGTTAGGTTAAAAAGCTTGACATAAGAGGATCGAAAGCTGTATAAGGGATGCGACAAGCATCCACTATCCTACCTATAACTGTCTGTTAAGTCTGGCGTAACTGAGGACTCTGGGCAGTTGTAATTTTGAGACAGATTGTGGTCGCTCCCGTACAAGCAGTTGTCGATCGCCAGCAGAGCAACTCAAACAAATCTGGCGATCGATAGATGAAATTAGCAGGTGATGGTATAATCAACCGTAAGGTAATGTGGGCTTGACCTGAATTGATGCCTGGGCAATACAAGGGCCCAGCCCCCTACGTTCAAGCAGAAGTAGACACGCCTACTGTGAATCAACTGTGAATCAACAGTTATGGATAGGTTCTATTTTTTTGGCAGTTATTGTCAACAGGCAAGCAACCACAAAAATTAGCAGTTGGGAATTGCTGCTCGTCGAGTTGAATAGAGTGTGTTGAATAGAGTGTGAAGGTGTGAGGAAAATGAACAGAACTTTTTGGAATTTACTGCTAGTATCCCCGGCAATTCTGGGTCTATCATCAGTCGTCAGTGCCGCTGCGATCGCCGCAGAAGCTCCAGCAACCGCTGAAGCCAACCAGCTAGCTACAGCTCAGTCATCTGAGTCAAAAATTGCAGAAATAGTTACAGAAATAGTTGCAGAACCAGTTGCAGCAGCCCCTGCGACCCCAGAAAAGCTAGCTTTAAACAGCAGCGCAGAGGCAGCTCAAACCCCGGTCGCCAACTCCGCAGACGCTGAAAAACTAGCCAAAATTGAACCAGACACCAGCGCAGCAGCACTGCAAACAACAGGGAGCGAAATCGAGCCAGCAGCCCCAATCGCTCCCGCCAGCACAGCAGCAGCGACTGAACCCCTGGCAGCAGCAGGCACAGCCGAACCGTCGCCCCAAGCATCAGACTTGGCAGTGGAAAGCAGCCAGACAGAAGTTGCTGGGAAAATTGAAGTGCCAGCAGTCGCCAGCACCCCAGCTACTACCCCAGCTACTATTGAAGTGCCAGCAGTCGCCAGCACCCCAGCTACTACCCCAGCTACTAAGGTAGAAATTGCTCAGACAGCACCGACAGGAATGGGCGGGCCGATCGTCCCTGTTGCTCCCCAAGCACAGCCGACTCAACAGTCGGGAACCATGTCTCAAGTGACATCTGTCTCTCAGCTATCGGACGTGCGGCCGACTGATTGGGCATTCCAAGCCCTACAATCCCTAGTCGAACGCTACAGTTGTATCGTAGGCTATCCCGACGGCACCTACCGCGGCAACCGCGCCCTGACTCGCTACGAATTTGCAGCCGGCGTCAACGCTTGCTTAGACAAAATAACCCAGCTAATTGGGTCAACAGGTAACTTGGTCACCAGAGACGACTTAGCCATCCTGCAACGCCTGCAAGAAGAATTTGCAGCCGAACTCGCTACCCTGCGCGGACGGGTAGACGGCCTAGAAGCTCGCACCGCAGAACTCGAAGCCAACCAGTTCTCCACCACCACCAAATTGGCTGGAGAAGCCATTTTTCTCGTCAGCGACACCTTCGTCGGAGATGGTATCCGCCTTGAGGACGATGACACAGTCACCAACCTCGGCTACCGGGTGCGGTTGAACTTCAACACCAGCTTCACCGGTCGAGACTTGCTCAGAACCCGCTTGCAAGCTAGAAACGTCGCCAACTACGGTACAGCCACTGCCACCGGTACGAACATGGCTCGCCTCGCCATCGACGGCGAGGACGGCAGCGAATTCTCCCTCGATCAATTGTGGTATCGCTTTCCAGCAGGCAATGCTACAGTCTGGTTCGGTCCGAGAGGACTGAGGCTTGATGACGTTGCTGAGCTGACTTCTCCCTTGGAAGCTAGTGGCACCGGTGCTCTCTCCAGGTTTGGACGTTACAACCCAGCAGTGTTCCGCGGCCCCGAAGGAGCTGGTGCTGCTATCAAATACAACTTAGGCCCCCTCAGAGCTACAGTAGCCTATCTTGGTTCCGACGTCGACGCTCCCAATCCAGCCGATGGCAGGGGCATTTTCGCCGGTTCTTTCAGCGCTTTGGGCCAGCTCAACTTAAATCTGGGCCGAGCCTTTGACGTTGGTGTTAGCTACAACCGGAAATACAATCGAGCCGGCGATGTTGGCATCATGGGCAATACGGGCAGTTCCTTGGCTAACCGGCCCTTCGGTCAATCACCCACCGCATCAGATAACTTTGGGGTGCAAGTTAACTTCAAACCGAGCACCCGCTTTCAGATTGGCGGTTGGTACGGTTACAGCAAGGCTGAACAACTTCGGGGCGGCGACAATGACGCGACCATCCAGAATGGTGCTATTACTTTGGCCCTGGGAGATTTTGGCCGGCAAGGCAATCTCCTGGGCTTCGTCTTCGGTGTACCGCCAAAAGTTACTGAGAGTGATGTCGCCAGAGACCGCAACACCTCTTATCACTTAGAGGGTTTCTATCGCTTCCAAGTCAATGACTTTATCTCAGTCACACCGGGCGTTTACGTGATTTTGCATCCGGAACACAATAACAGAAACGAGGATATCTGGGTCGGAGTCTTGCGTACTACCTTTAGTTTCTAAGGTTTCCAGACATCTAGTTACAGCTAAAAGCGGCAGGCGACTGCCGCTTTTAGTTATTGGTCATCAGGCGATTTTAGATTTTAGATTTTAGATTTTAGATTTTAGATGGTTATACAGCGTATTCCAGGTTTATGAAGTACACCGCGCTCTCACGGGGTTTCTTTACAGTTCTCGCATCCTTACTGATTCTATTGCTCGAAACCCGGTTTCTCCGTACTACATCTACATGGAATATGCTGTATGTTAACAGTTGACATATAACAGCCGATCGATTTTAGATTGTCAACAGTTAACAGCGATCCGTCAACAGTCAACAGTCAACAGTTCACAAATTATGAATTTTGGCGGCAAATCCCGAATACAGAGGTGTAGCCGTGCAGAAATGTGCTGCCGCCGACGGGGCCGATTTCGCCGTTGCAGAAAAAGCCGCTCAGGGGGATGTTTTTGAGGTATCGGCTGAAGAGTCGGGAGTCAAAGTTCGACTGGCCGTAAAGCCCTTCACCGCGCCCCAGACAAGAGAACATCAAGGCGCCGGCACTCGATGTACCGCTGTACTCGGCGGCCCGCTGATAGCGATCGAGCAGCATCTCTAGGTCTTCTGCGGAGGTGCGCGCGTCCCGCAGGTGAAATTGGATGCGCTGTCCGGGACGGACTCGATCGCCGATCGCAATTGCTCCCACTTTCGGATCTACTCCCAACAGATTGCGGATTAAAAAATCTCCCGGCTCTAATGTCAGCTTGAATTCATCGCTGACTAAGCCTACAAATAACGAGTGCTGCGCTAATTCTCGGTCTTCTTCGCTCAAAGTTTGAACTAACTCTCGCAGGGCCTCTAAGGGCGATCGCTCGATGCCCCCGCTGCCGCTATCGTCGGTTTGTTCTTCGAGTTTCAGCAAAATATTGCGCTCTCCTTCCGTCACCCGATAAGGATGCCCGATCGGCCTGCAGCCTTGAGCTACGATCGTTTCCAAAACTATATTGCCACTCAAAGCTAACCCAACCGTTCCTTCTCGGTAAAGCTTATAGTCGCAAAACAGCGCCGCGCCCCTGCCCGCACCGTCCCCGCCGGCGAGCCCCCCTACCTTCGCCGCACCCGGATAGGCATAATCTAGCCCTTGCAGCAAATCGTTAATTTTTGCGGAAAAGGGGTCTGCAAAGATGATGAACTGCGGTTCTTCCTGGGCCGGCACGCCCAAGAGATCCACCCAAGTATCCGGGGGACTGTCTAAGTCCGGCAGTTCTTCTGCACCGACGTGAAAAGTTCTGACATTGACTCCCGGCAAGCGCGCCAGACTCAGGCTGACTGCGGGAGATCCCTCGACTTCTTCGGTGAGGCCGCCCCGGTTCGTGCCGATGACTCCTCCCCCGCCGCAGCCCAGGATCGCCGGCACTGGCAGCAGTTCTCGGAGTAAAGGCATCAGCCGAGAATACTCGCTGGCAAAGGCAGACGAGATAAATATCAGCGCTAAATCGGCCCGGCCTTCGAGGTCGCGATCGGTTTGTTCTACAACTTCTTTGAGGGCTGATTCCAAAGACGGACGGGTTGATAAAGCGCTGACCCATTGCATTTGGTTTTCGGTGTACATCTGGCAAACTTCTCTATAAAACTATCTCTATACATTAGGCTAACCGGAACTGACCGCTGGGGGGACGGTATTCTTGGGCGATCGATTTCCCCTCGATCGCCGTTGTTGTGTTAACATAAGTTAACATGAGAGTCCGATTAATCTTTTAAGTGTTAAATGCCGTGTTCAGCTAAATCTTAAAAGATAAAGCTCAATACAGTTTGACACATCAACCTCGTGTAATGTTTTCATCAAAAGTAAGGTCGGCTTGATCTACATTGATGCCTGTGAACTAGAACCCGCCTACGGGCTAGAGTAAAGCAGGAAGTAGAGACGGCTGCTGCGATCGCAGTTATGGATGGTTTCTATCTGGGCTGCTGCAACAGCAGCGCATCTCAAGCTATTATTAGCTGGGGTCGCCAGACCGAAACTGCAAATCCAACCCAAACTAACATCCAAAAAGAAAACCTTTCTTACTTAATAAGGTCAACGACCCAGGTCTAAAGACACGCTAGCTTCTAGCCTAAGACTTAAACCACAGTTGACCAGCCTAAGACTTTAGAGGTCTATGTTTTTTGAGTTGTGACACCAAGCGGATGCGATCGCTAATCTCTTGCTCTGTCGTTAACAGTGAAACATCTTTATTTGGGTTAAGGATGTGCGGTTAGCCGAACAAGCTCACTAAGCATTGACCAAGCTAAAATTACCTAGAAATAGGTCGGGGACAACCATATTCTCCTACACTTTCATACCAACAAGTTTTATGACAACAACACCCGCAGGCAACATCCAAGAAAAAATTGAAGAAGAACTAGAAAGCGCTCGTACCGTCTGTGACGTCAAGGGCGCCACTTCCGGGGAATGCGCGGCGGCGTGGGACGCAGTTGAAGAACTGCAAGCAGAAGCTTCCCACCAAAAGCAAGTCAAACCTAAGAATTCTTTTGAAAAATATTGCGACGACAATCCTGACGCTGCTGAGTGCCGCATCTACGACGAATAAACGAGCCATTTAGCTCAAGGCCTTCCCTCCCGCGCCGAAATCTAACTTTTGGCGCGGGAGAATTTTATTTGAGGGGTTTAGCCTTTAGGTAATGGCGAGATTTGCCCTCTATCCCCATACGGTTCAAATCCGCCAGCTTCCCCCTAGCCCCCGAACCAAGGGAGACAAGAATTTGCTCTTGCGTCCCCCTTGGTTCGGGGGATGGGAATGGGAAATCCGAGGAATAAACAGTTTGAACCCAAGCTGATGAACCTCTATCGTGTCTCAAGTACCTTTCAAAGCGCGCCAAGTACCTTAGAAAAGGTAGCAGCAACAGGAACATTAAGACCGTGTTCAGGTTGCTGATTTTTTAGCATTTTTGTAGTAAAATTTGTGACAAATAAGTGAGTATATTTTCCCAAAGATGTTGAGTCTTTTATTGGCAGCCACCGGGCCTTGGTTTCAACCGCTAGTCTGGATGGATTACCGGTTGTCTGTGTTATTAACAATTTCGATCCCGCTGGTAGTGCTGATTTGGGCTGTTTTGGCAAAAGCTGAGGCGATCGTCCGTTTGTCGATTATTTATTGGCGGGTGGCGAGTTTGCTGGCAATTACACTTTACCTGATGATGGCTGCAATGCCTGTGAGCTTTGTGTCGTCGGTGATTGGGAGGGCTTTGATTCCTGCTAGTCTGTGGTTTTGGGAGGATTTAAACGAAGAAATTGCCGATCGACCGCAGTCGTCCCTGAAACTGGCTTTTACAGCTTGGCGGTGGGCGATTACTGTTTACAGCAGTTTGGGCGCTCTAGCTCAACTTCCCTTTTTAAGCTGTGCCTTTAAATCTCAAATTCAGATAATTGACGAACCTTTTTGCCGCGTTTGGTTAGATCCACCTTGGCTGTACAAACAAATGTTTCACGCTACGGCAAACCCTCAATTTTTGGGATTGTTGGGTCTGATAGGTTTAGGAATCTATGTAATTTACTTGTCATACTTTGTGCTAATTCGACTAGGAAAACAGGGGAGATCGGCTACGGGAAATTAATTTGATTTTAAGTTAGTATTTGCATCCTAAATTGCAGCTAAAGTATTCAATATAAAGCTCAAAAATCCCCACTCAAAAAAGCCGGGGCGCATCTACGAAAAAATCAAACTAACAGGGTGGTGGCTGACGTAACCCCGCCCAAAAACGGATACTTGCGAACGACTCCTGTCGTAGAGATATAAAAATTTTAGACTCAGGTACAAACTCCCAAATTCATCTGTGGAGTAAATCTAAAATCTAAAATCTAAAATCTAAAATCGACTGACAGCAATGTTATTGGGAAAGACTGTGATGGATAGCGAACAAGCCTACTTACAGTGCTTAGAAAAGCTGATTTGGGCGATCGATCGCCTAGAAGCAAAAGTCGAACCAAGTGAACTCGCTCGGATTGCCGAACTGATTGTTCAGCCGATGATGGGGCCCTGGCGGTTTTTTCACACTCCCGAACATATTTTTGATGTGGGGGGAGATGAAGACGCGATCGAGGTTTTGGCAGCTTTATTTCACGATACCGTCTACGTGCAAGTCGATCGCAGCATTAACTTTAACGTCAGCTACTACATCACTCCTGTTGCAAAAGAGGTTAACAAACAGCTACAAATTCGGGAGAAATCTGAACTTTCTGCGGATGCTATCTTCGAGATGGTAATGCTGGTATTCAATTTTAAACCGGGCGAAGTTCTCAATCCTTTCACCGGACAAAACGAATTTCTCAGCGCTGTGGTAGCAGCAAAAGCTCTAGAACCATTCCTCAAACGCGAGCAATTGCTTCAAATTGCAGGCTGCATTGAAGCAACAATTCCGTTTCGGGCCGCCGAGTCCGGAGTAACGGTAAGCCAGCGCCTTTATAACCGCTTGCAAGCAACAAATAGCCTGTTTAACCTCAGTTTGACTGACGAGCAAATGCGGGAAACGGTCAAAAAAGCTGTGCGAATTTCTAACCGGGACGTGATTAGTTTTGCTCACCATAGTTCAGCCCATTTCTTGGCAAATACCTGGAATTTACTGCCGGAAACCAATCACAATCTCATTTGCTGCGGTTTTTACACGGTTCGCGACTACCGAGTTGCTTTGCTGAAGATGGAAGGTTTTCTGAGTTATCTGAAGCCAGAGATAATTTTCCGTCAGTTTGATGGATATCCAGACGATCGCACCTATGAGCGCTGGGAAACTACTGCTAAGTACAATCTCGAAATTGCGAAGCTTTATTTGGGGTGCAAACTGTCTGCTCTCGCCCTGCTAGAAGCTCTTTCTTCGGGTTTGGGAATCGATGTTTCTCTGGCGATGATGATGGGAGGAATTCCGGAGCAATCTGCTAACTGCGTGCGCCTGGAAAGCTTTTTTCCAGAAATAGAGAAACCTTACGAACTTAAAAGTAATTTAGAAGCAGAAGTATTGAATTTATTAGAAAATGGGCGGGCTAAAAGCACTTCTAATACCGATTTGGAGAACTCGCCACTGACAACGTTTGTTGTGAAAATTGTTGGCTTTGACGAAATGCGCTATCAGTGCGATCGAGCTAAGGAATTTTTTAAACACAATCTAAACGCCGACGACTTTATTTCCGACTTTAACCCGATAGTTACAGAAATTGTTATTGATTCAATTCTGAAATTGTTTGACAGCCGCAAATCTACTATCTACCGATACTACGATATCACTTCTAAGTTAAAGTCCCAACCCCCTACTACTTTTCCCGATCGCCCTTTTGGCTCAAATTGTTAACTAGCTTTAAATACAGTATTTTTACCTCCTCTCAATAAAAAATTGTTACTCAGCTTTTACGGTTCTTCTGGGTTTTTGGTGAAAACCGTATAATGAGATACCACTACTTGATTTCTACCCTATGGATATTCATCTTG